>JAPLSS010000576.1 GCA_026398515.1 Candidatus Sumerlaeota bacterium
GGCTGCAAGTGATACTGCTCGGCCACCTGAACCTTGCCATTGTGTTTCTGAACAAACTCATTGAGATCAATCATGTCCGCCCGAGTTGACGCCGGGGGCGTTTCCGAAAGCGCCGGAATGCCGCGTTGAACGAGTTCCTTAAGGATCGGCGGGTTGGCCGGCCAGGGGACGCTGGAGAGGACGAACCGCGGAGTCGCGCGGGCCAGCATGTCCTCCAGCGTGCGAAACGTGGGAACGCCCCACGCCTTCTCGATGGCGCGGCCTTTCTCTTCCGTCCGCACGACCATGCCGGGGATCTGAAACCGCTCGGGGCAGGCGCGGGCGATGCGCAACGAGAACGCCGCGCGCCATCCCCCGCCGACGATGCCGAACTGAATGGGGGGCATAAGCCTTTCCTTTCATAGGGGAATGGGGCCGACGGATTCGCAATGCAGCCCTTCCGGTCGCGCGCCTTCGGCCCGCAACGACCAGGCTCGAAGGCCGGGCCGCGAACTCACGCGTGCTTGCGCCCCAAGCTGCGGCGCACGAAGCGGCCGAGGTCGTCGAGCAGGCTGTAGACCACCGGAATGACGAACAGCGTCAGGATGGTCGTCGAAACCATGCCGCCGAAGACGGCCACCGCCAGGGGCCGCTGCAGCCGCGCCCCTTCGCCGATCCCCAGGATCAACGGCACGAGCGCCAGAATCGTGGTCAGGGTTGTCATCAGGATCGGCCGCAGACGCCGCCGTCCGCCCACCAGCAGCGCCTCGCGCGTCTCCATCCCGCCCTGCCGCAATTGGTTCACGTAGTCGAGCAGCACGATCGCATTGTTGACGACGATTCCCACCAGCACCACCACGCCGATGTAGGCCATCAGGTTGATCGTCTCGTGGGTGATCAGAAAGCCCAGCGCCACGCCGATCGAGGCCAGCGGCACGGTCAGCATGATCGTGAACGGATGGATCAGCGATTCGAGAACGCCAGCCATGACCATGTAGACCAGAATCGAGGCCAGGGCGAAGGCGAAGGCCAGTTGGCGGAAGGATTGCGCGCGCTGCTCTTCCTCGCCGGACAGGCGGGCGACGTAGCCGGGCGGCAGGGCGACGCCCGCCAAGGCGGTTTGCGTCTGGGCCACGACGTCGCTCAATTTCCCGGAACGAATGTCGGCCATGATGCGAACCACCCGTTTCTGACGCCGGCGGACGATCTCCTGCTGGCCGCGGGCCTTCTCGAACGCCGCCAGATCGCCCAGCGTCACTTCGCGCCCGAGCGGGGAGCGCAGACGGATTTCGCCCAGGCGCTCCAGCCCCTCTTCGCGCGCCTGGCGACTGGTGAGCCGGATGTCCAGGTCCCCCTCCGGGCTTTCAAACAACGAGGTCACGCTCCCTTGCAGGCGCGAGCGCAGCGCCTGCGCCACGCCGTCAACGCTGAATCCCAGGCCGGCCAGCAGGGCGCCGTCCAGGCGCAGGCGCATCTCCGGATTGCCTTGCTGAACGTTGGTCGTGACGTTGTGCAGTTGCGACACGGACTCCAGCGCCACGCGCGCGCGCTGGGCGGCCGCGGCCAGTTGATCGAGTTCTTCCCCCTCGATTTCCACGACGATCGGCGCGCCGCCGGTCGAAAGGATTTCCGCCAGAGTGCCCTGTTGCAACACGTATTCCACGGTTAGATCCGGGATCTTGGCCAGGTCCGGGCGCAAGGCGTCGATGACTTCGGAAGCGCGCATGCCGCCCTGCTTCGGGTCCTTCAGGGTCAAGACCATCTCCGCCGTGTGAGGCCCCTCGACCTCCTCGCCCTGCATCGAGGCGTCGACGTCGGCCACGCCGATGCGCGAATACGTCTGCGCCACGGCCGCGGGGAGCTGCTGGACCCGTCGTTCGATCTGCGCGACCGCCTGGTCGGTCACTTCGATTCGCGTGCCCGGGGGCATGTGGACCCGCATGACCAACTGCCCTTCCTCGGCTTTCGGCATGAATTCGCGTGGGACTCGCCTCAGCAGAAACGGCGAGGCGCCCACCAGCACGGCGGCGACGACCACCACCAGCAGCCGGTGGCGCAATGCCAACGCCAGTCCCCGTTCGTACGCCGAGCGCGTCGGCTTGCCCGACGGCGCCGCGGCCTTGAGGAACCTGGAGCAGAGCATGGGCACCAGGAGCAGGGCCACGGCCAAACTGGCCAGCAGCGAATAGACGACGGTCTCGGCGAATTCCTTGAACAGCATGCCCGCCACCCCGCGCACGAAGACAATCGGCAGGAAGACGACGACCGTGGTCAGCGTCGAGGCCGTGATCGCCGCGCCGACCTGCCGCGCGCCGTCGACCGCCGCCGCCCGGCGGTCCAGCCCCAATTCGCGCTGCATGAAAATGCTCTCGAGCACGACGATGGCGTTGTCCACCAGCATGCCCGAACCCAGCGCCAGCCCGCCGAGGCTCATCATGTTGACGGTGATGCCTTGAAAATACATCAGGGTAAAGGTGGCGATGACGGAGACCGGGATGGCCAGCGAGATGATGAGCGTCGAGCGCAGGTTGCGCAGGAAAGCCAACAACACGAGCATGGCCAGCCCCATGCCGATGATCACGTTGACCACCAACTGATGGATCGCCGTGCTCAGGAACACCGACTGGTCGTACGCGGGGGTGATCTTGACGCCCTTTGGCAAGCCCTTCTTCAGCTCGTCGAGCTCCTTGCGGACGCTTTGGACCACGCCGACGGTGTTGGCGTTGACTTCCTTATACAGGGAAATGCCGACGCCGGGCTGTCCGTCGATCCGCACCAGCGACTCCGGGTCTTTGTCCCGAATTTCGATTCGAGCCACGTCGCGCAGATAGATCGGAACATCGCCCGTGTAGCCGACGACCGTGGCGCCGATGGCGTCGAGGTCGTTGCGCTGCCCGACCATCTTCAGCAGCAGCCGCTCGTTGCCGCTGGTCACGTAGCCGCCCGAACTCTCCATCATCGACGCCCGTAGCGCCGCTTCCACCGCCGGCAGATCGATCCGATAGTGCAGCAGGAGGTTCTCATCGACCTGGACGGCGACTTCCTTCTCGCGCCCGCCGGTGACGTTGGCCGCCGCCACCCCTTCCATGCGCTCCAGGTCCGGCTTGAACACGTCGACCGCCAGGCGAAGCAGCGCCTCCTGATCAGCGGCGCCTGCGCCGCCTGCGGGGTCGGCGGCGCCGGATAGGGCGAGGGTGTAGATGGGCAGCGCGTTGGGATCGTATTGCAGCGTGGTGACTTCCTTGACGTCGTCGCGCTGCGAGATGTCGCCGACCGCCTTCTTCACGTCCAGCAGGGCGAAATCCATGTTCGCGCCCCAGTCGAAGATGACGGTGGCGATGGCGGTGTCGGCGCGCGCGATGGCGACCAGGTCGGCGACGTGGCGAATGGTGATCAGACGCCGTTCCAGCCATTCGATGATCGTCCGTTCGATCTCCTCGGGGGACAGGCCCTCGGTTCGGATGACGACGGTGATCTTCGGCGAACGCAGGTCGGGGAAGAGCGAAATGGTCAACCGATTGAGCGAAATCCAGCCCAGCAGCAGGATGCCGAGAAACAGCATCAGCACCTTGACGGGAGAGCGGATGGGGAAGTCGTGGAAGCTCATGGGAATTGCCGATTGTCGATTGCCGAATGCCGATTGAACAACACAACTGCGATCACGACCAGAACGTCTTGTGATCATGGATCAGTTGCCGCTGGATTCTCCTCTTGAACTACCGAAGCGGGCGGACTTCCTGGATGCAACCATTATGGACAGGATTTCGTCGCCTTCCTTGAGCAAATCGCCGATCCGTTCAGCCCTCATCAGGTCTCCGTCGCGGATCAACTCCAACCAGAAGATCGATTCATCTGCTTCTTCTTCCACGATGCCGAGTTTCGCGATGAACTCCGCTTTGGAACGCGCGCGGCAGGCGGCGCGATAGTTTGCGGCAACCGATGCAGCGGAGTCCAACAACTGGCCGCCGACCGTCCGCTCCGCCAACGTGTTGGGAAGGGAATTGACCAGTTTCATGACCCTCAACGCGAACGCCTTCGGCCGATCCTTCAGGCCCTTCGGCTTCATGATCATCCCTCCTTGTCCAGAGTCGTTCTCTCTGCGGGACGCGGAATCGCCGCATCCAGTTGCGTTGTCCAATCGGCAATCGGCAATCGACAATCGGCAATCGTCACTTGACCCACAACTCCATCCGCCGCATGCGCCGCACGGTTTGATCGTACAGGAGGCCGGTCAGCGCCAGCGTGTAGAACCGGTTCCAGCAAAACAGCGACAGGCGATCTTGCCCGAGCTCATCGCTGAACACCTGGAGAAACGGGTCGAGCACGGCGACGTGCAGGTCGGCCTCATAATAATGGTAGATCCCAAACGCGGCCAGCGCGGTGGCGGCGGCGGCGGCGTAGGCGCTGCGCGTGTAGACCGACAGGCTCAGCGTCGTCATGCCCGCTAGAAGCCCTGTGGTGTAGGCGAAGAAGAAGCCGGTGGCCAGCGGAAACCCGCCGACGAGCCAATCCAGCGCCCCGGCCGCCGCGGCGCCCAGCGCCAACGCCCAAAAGGCCGCCGGCACGAACTTCATGAGAATCAGCTGGTGGAAGCCCGGCGAGGAGACCAGCGTCATTTCGAATAGGCCCTTGTCGCGGTCATGCGTGACCAGCCCCATGCACAGGAGGATGAACACGGCGCACTGGAATGCCTGCAAGACCTGAAGGCACTCCCGCGGCGACGAGATCCGCGATCGCGCCACCACCGCCGACAGGAAGACGCACAGCGCGACGATCAGGAACACGGTCTGGCGCGAGAGCGCCAGCCGGCTCTGATACACGAACAGGCGTCCGCCCACGCGCAGCCCCGCCCCCAGCCGGCGCGTCCGTTCCCGCGCCCGACGCCAGCGGCCCCACGGCGTGTTTGTCGAGGCGTTCGTTGTCAGATCCCCATTGCCCATTTCGCTGCTTTGAACCGCAAACAGATTGAGACACGGACAATCACGGACGAACACGGACAATCACGGGCGCCGGAGGAGGCCGGTCTGGTTCTCAGAGGCGTCCGTCCGTGTCCGTTCGTGTTCGTCCGTGTTTGTCCGTGCTCGTCGGCGCCCATCAGCGGGTCTTCTTCTCTTCGCTCCTAATCCCCCAAGCCCTCTCGCCCCACCAGCCGGATGTACGCGTCCTCCAGACCCGGCTCGACGCTCCGCGCGGCGGGCGAAGGCTTTTCCTCTTCCACCACGCGCGCGATGAACCCCCGCGTCTCCTCGCGAACGGAAACCAAACGCCCGGTCTCCGCCAGGCGATCGACGGTCTCGCCGTCGGTGGGAAACTCCCACGTGCGGCCCTCGGCTAGGCGGACGAGCGCCTCGACGCGATCGTGAAAGATCAACCGCCCGTGATGCAGAACGGCCAGGCGCGCGCAAGTCGCCTCGATGTCGCGCACGATGTGCGTCGAGAGAAGCACGATGCGCTCCTGCCCGAGTTCAAACAAGAGGGTGTGAAACGCCAGGCGCTCCTCGGCGTCCAATCCCGTCGTCGGCTCGTCGACGATCAACAGGCCGGGATTGTTGAGGATCGCCTGGGCGATGCCGAAGCGCCGCTTCTCGCCGCCGGACAGGGCGCGGAACCGCCGGCGCCCCAGCCGTGTCAGGCGCGCGCGCTCGAGCGCTTCGTCCCCGCGCCGACGCGCCTCGCGGTCGCGCAGGCCAAAAAGCCGCGCCATGACGACCAGCGATTGGCGAACGGTCATGTTCGGAAACCAGGCGAAGACCTGGGGTAGGTAGCCGAGCCGCCGACGGATGACATCCGGAGAACGCAGCAGGTCGACCGCGCCCAGCATCACGCGCCCCGCCGTGGGCCGCCGCCGCAGCGCCAGAATTTCCATGAGCGTCGTCTTCCCCGCGCCATTGGGGCCGAGCAGTCCGAACACCCCCCGGCCGATGCGCAGCGACAGGGCGTCCAACGCGACCACGCCGTCGCCGTAGACGTGTCTCAGCTCATGGATTTCCAGGGGAGAAAGGTCCAAGGGGGTGTCTTGCTATGGGACGTATAGGTCCTATAAGTCCGATAGGTCTTATGGCCCGGATTTCCCCGCCGTCTTGTCAGAACCGGCGGCCTTGCCGTCCTTGCTTTCCGCCTCGGCGACTTCGACTTTCACGTGATCCTGCAACGTCTCATGCCCCATGACGATCAGCCGGTCGCCTTCGCGCAGGCCTTCGGTCACCTCGATCTCATCCGGGTTTTCAATGCCGAGTTTCACCGCGCGCATGATGGAATAGCCGTCGTCGCCGGCGAGGAAGACCACATCCAGATTGTTGCGCTTCTGCAGCGTGCCGCGCGGGACGGCGATGGCGTCGCGGCGGATGGCGGTGACGATGTCGACGCGGGCGAACATCCCCGGATGCAGGCGCCCGTCGGGATTGTCCAGCCGCACGTCGACCTGGAACGCGCGCGTGTCGGGATTGAGGACCGAGGAGATGCCGGCGACCTGGCCCTGCGCCTCGATGTTTTCCTCGCCGATGTAGATGCGCGCCTGCGCCTGCGCCCCCACCTGCACGCTGGCGATGTCCTTGCTGGTCACGTCGCACCGGACGACGACCTTCGACAGGTCGATGACCCCGCACACGGTTATTCCCGGCGAAACCATGCGCCCCTCGAACGTCGTGACGTCCTGGCTGTTGACGAGCGGATTGCGGCCCTGCGCTTTCTCAATCACTTCGGCCGAGCACAGCACGCCGGCGATGGGCGCCTCGAGAATCATCGTTTCCTGTTTCTTCTTCACGCGCTCCAGGTCCAGCGCCGCCTTGCGCACGTTGTTCTCGGATTGCTCGACCGCCGTCTGCATCGAACGGATCTGGATCATCGCGGTGTCCAGGTCTTTGCGCGGCTGCAGTTCGCGCGCCACCAGTTCCTTCGTCGTCTCCAAATCCTGCAGCGCTTTGGCCAGTTGCGCGCGATCGAGGGTCAGCGCCGACTGCGCGTTCGAGAGGTTTCTCTCCGCGATGCTGATCTCCGCCTGCAGGTCGCGGTCGTCGATGCGCGCGATGACCTGCGCTTCCCGCACGGGGTCGTCGGGCTTCCACGGCCGGTCAAACGTCAGGCGGCCGGAGGCTTCGGCGATGATCGGCGCAGCTTGGATGGGCGCCACGGCGCCGATCGTCGAGACGTAGGCTTTCACCTCGCGCCGCTCCAGCCGGGTGGCGCGCACGGGGACGGTGAACTCGCGTTTGACGGCGTTTTTCGCGGCCAATTGCAGGGTCGTGGACGTGGGGTCGTCGCCCTTCTTTCCTTTCTTGCCGAACAGCCCCTTGGAGCCGCACCCGGAAGCGGCGCAAAGCCCAAGAAGCGCAACAAACACAACCGCCGCGGTCGGCCGCCGCGTCCAGGGGCCGCCGTGCCGCGCGAGGTGTTGGAGTTGGGCGGGAGACGCGAACATAGGCGCGAATAGCGTCATGCACGGAGCGTTTGGAAAACGAACCCTCTTATAGATATGGACGCTGCTTAGCCGTCGAAAGTCTAGCTAAACTTCTTTTTTTCTCTCAGTGCGGAGCGACGCACGCGAGTCTGTTCACGTATCCGACCGGAATCGCCTGTTTCCTCGTAGACAAGACTGTCCACGCCACTGGGAAAAATGCCGAGAATTAGCTTGCCGCGCAGTGGCGACGATTGATAATGGCTTCCGTGGAAACATGAGCCATCTCGCGTCCAGGCCTGCGGAAGCTTGGCGCCCAAAGCCTTGCGAGTTCCCGAACCGATGCCCAAAGTCCATGTCAGCCGACGCGATCTGAAACGCGACGAACTGCGCGATTTCGGCACAAGCCTCTTGGAGTTCTACGAACGGCGCCGGGTGACCATCTGGACCGTCCTCGGCGTGGTGGCGGCGCTGTGGGTGACCGTCAAGGTCTGGGGCTACTACCTGGAAAACAAGTCGCGCGAATCCCAGGGCCACTTGAGCGAGTCGTTGAATCTCCTGGAGATGGCCCTGATGTCCGACAAGCCGGACCAACGCGCCCAACTCCTGCGGCAGGCCGCCAACAACTGCGAGATCCTCCGCAACCGCTATCCCGGCTCCCAGGCGGCCCGCGAAGCGTTGTTGCTCAAGGGCAGCGTGCTGTTCTACATGAACTCCCCCGAAGCCGCGTTGCGCGACTTCACCGAATACCGCGAAACCGCCGATAGCGCGGAGGAGCGGGCGCGCGCCAGCGTCAGCCTCGGCTATTGCTATGAAAATCAATTCTTTGACAGCGGCATGCAGGACATCAACGCGGGAAAGCAGGCGCTGTATTCCTACAAACAGGCGGCGGAAGCCACCACGGATCCCTATTGGAAGCACCGCGGGGAGCTCGGCGAGGCGCGGATCATGGAGGTCCTCGGCGACCTGAAAGAAGCCGTCAAGATTTACGAGCAGATCATCGCCGACGCCGACGCCGAAAAGCAACAGGACGTCCAACGATTCGGCGACGACAAGCAGGAGAAGAAGCATTCCACGTTCGACCTGCTGCCCCAGGTGTCCGAACTGTTCGACGCGCGCAGCATCGCGCAGGTCCAGATCGACCGGCTGAACGCGCTGATCCAGGGCGGCGAAATCGAGGCGGCCAAGCAGCTGTCGACTCCGCCGGCCTCCGCGCCGGCTTCTGGGCCGGCGTCGGGGCCGACCTCCGGTCCGGCGTCGCAGCCGGCTTTGCAGCCGTCTTCCGCCCAGATGGCGGCCGCGGCCGCCGCCCCGGCTCCTGAGGCGGCCGCGAATCCGGTTGCCGAAATCCCCGTCGCGCCGCCCGCTCCCGCGTCAAGCCCGGCCGCGGCCCCGGCGCCATAGGGGCCTGCCCCGGAACCAGGTTC
>JAPLSS010000237.1 GCA_026398515.1 Candidatus Sumerlaeota bacterium
CCTCGGGCCTTCTCATCTCCAGCGTCCTTCTGTTTCACGCGCGCTGGATCAACTGGTCCGGCGGCTGGTGTTGGGGGCCGCGGCACATTTACATGATCCATATCTTCCTTGCGCTGCCCATCGCGGCTTGGCTGGCCGAGCGCGTCCAGGCCCGGGGGCGCCGCGCGGTTTTCGCGGGGCTGTTCGTCGTCGGGTTGTGCGTGCAGATCTATGGCTCCAGCCAGGACTTCGTGGCATTCTATCGCGTGATGTTCGCCACGCCCGGCGAAGAGCCGAATTTCCACGCCCTCTACGCGCCCGAGGAGGAGGCGTGGCATCTGCCCTACTACCAGCTGTGGCGCCTCGACGCCTCGGGCCAATGGCGCACGATTCCCTTCCGCCGGATGGGCGCGCCCATTAACGACAGTCTCTACATCCCGCAGAACAGCTGTTGGTACGGTTACGCCGACATGGCCCGCGCGGGCTGGAACGATTTCCTGTGGCTGCGGTTGATGGGAATTGGAGAAGAACCGCGGTGAGCGGCAGTGAGCAATGAGGAAAGAGCAATGAACAGCGTTTGAGACCACGGAATACACGGAACACACGGAAAACGAGGGCAGTCCATCAAGAGCGAATGTCCCTCATAAGAGGAGAGGGAAACCAGATTCAGTCGGCTTTCTTCCGTGTGTTCCGTGCATTCCGCGGTCTCCAACGCTGTTCATTGCTCATTGCCTGAGTCTGCCATGGACACTCAAAACGCCAAACCCGACACGGAGAATCCCCCGGCCGGCGAATCCATCGTCGGCGTCTTCGAGAAAGTCGTCTTCGCCAACTCGGAGAACGGCTACACGGTCGCCGCGTTCCGCCCCGAAGGCGCGACGGACTCGATCACCGTGGTGGGCAACCTGTTCGGCGCCAACGTCGGCGAGACCCTTAAACTGACCGGTTCGTGGAAGGCGAACATGCGTTTCGGCCAGCAGTTCAAGGCCGACAGCTTTGTCCCCATCCTGCCGACGAACGCCGAAGCCATCGAACACTACCTCGCCTCCGGTCTCATTTCCGGCATCGGCAAGGAGTTCGCCAAACGCATCGTCAGGGCGTTCGGACGCGACACCCTGGACATCGTCGACAAAGACCCCGACCGGTTGCGCGAAGTCGACGGCATCGGTCCGACTCGCCTCCAGCGCATCAAGGCGACCTGGACGCAGCAAAAGGCCATCCGCGAGGTCATCATCTTCCTTCAGCGCTACGGCATCTCGCCGGCTTGGGCCATCCGCCTCTACAAGGTCTACGGCGAACAGGCGCCGGCGGTCCTGCGCGCCGACCCGTTCCGCCTCGCCCTGGAGGTGCACGGCATCGGCTTCAAGTCGGCCGACCAGATCGCGCGCGCCACCGGAATCGCCCCCGACGATCCGAAGCGCATCCAGGCCGCGGTCAAGCACCGCCTCGCCGAATACGCCAACGACGGCCACACCTTCGCGCCCTACGATCTGCTCGAATCCGAAACGGCGGAGATGCTCAGCGTCGAAGCGCCCAAGGTGCGCGAGGCCATTGTGCAATTGTACAAGGAGGAATCCATCGTTTGCGAGAAACTGCCGGAGGGCGACAAGGCGGTCTACGATTCGCCGCTCTATCGCGCCGAAACGCGCGTCGCCGAAGCCCTGCGCCGTCTTGTCTCGACCCCCAAGAACCTGCCGCGCTTCGACATTCCGGCGGCCATCGCGGACTTCGAACGGGAATTCCGTTTCGCCTTCGCGTCCCGCCAGCGCCAGGCCCTGGAACTGGCGTTTCGCGGGGGCGTGATGGTCCTGACCGGCGGCCCCGGCACGGGCAAGACGACGACGCTGCGCGGCATCATCCACGTCCTCAGCCGCCGCGGGGTCTCGATCGCCCTGGCCGCCCCCACGGGCCGCGCCGCCAAGCGCCTGGCCGAGACGACGCTGATGGACGCCTCGACCATCCATCGCCTTCTCAAATTCAACCCGCAGAAGGGCGCGTTCGCCTACGACGACCAGCACCCGCTTCCGGCGGACTTGGTTGTCATTGATGAAACCTCGATGATGGACATCGCTCTTGCGCACCACCTGCTCAAAGCGGTGCGCCCGCAGGCCTCCGTGCTCTTCGTCGGCGACTCCGATCAGCTCCCGTCCGTCGGCCCCGGCAACTTCCTCGCGGACCTGGTGGCGTCGAAGGCCATGCCGGTGGTGCGGCTGAACGAGATTTTCCGCCAGGCGCGCAGCAGTTTGATCGTCGTCAACGCCCACCGCATCAACCAGGGCGAGTTTCCCATCATCAAAGCCTCGGAAGACTTTCCCCACCCCGACTTCTTCTTCATCTCCAAGGACGACCCTCAGGACGTGCTGGAGACGATCAAGGACCTGGCGCGCGACCGCATTCCGCGCAAGTTCGGCCTCGACCCCACGCGCGACATCCAGGTCATCACCCCCATGCGCCGCGGCGACCTCGGCGTGGCACGCCTGAACGAAGTCCTCCAGCAGATGCTCAATCCCGAGAAGCGGGTCTTCATGCGCGGGCGGTCGGCCTTCAAGCCCGGCGACAAGGTCATGCAGGTCCGCAACAACTACGACCGCGAAGTGTTCAACGGCGACATTGGGCGCATCGCCGAGATCGATGAGGAGCGGCAGACCCTGACGGTCGTCTTCGACGGCCGGGGGGTGATCTACCCGTTCGACGACCTCGACGATCTGACGCTGGCCTACGCGATCACGGTCCACAAGTCGCAGGGGAGCGAATACCCGGCGGTCATCCTGCCGATGCACACGCAACATTACATCCTCCTGCAACGCAACCTGTTCTACACGGCGCTGACGCGCGGGAAGAAACTCGTGTGCGTGGTGGGCAGCCGGCGGGCGCTGGGCATCGCGGTCAACAACGCCAAGATCGCCGGGCGCTTCTCGGGCCTGCGGCAGAGGCTGCGGGTGTGAGGAATTATCGAATGCGGAGTGCGGAATGCGGAGTGCGGAATGCGGAATGCGGAATGAAGAGTGCGGAGTGCGAAATGCCCAACCCGTGATGTAGTGTGGGCGATTCCTTCCGATGGTCAGTCTTTGACGTTATTCCGCATTCCGCACTCCGCATTCCGCATTCGGTAGAGGTGCGCCTGACATCCCCCGCGGCAATCCATCGCGCCGAAGCGGGGAATGGGAACCGTGGCGCCGGGCCGGGCGGCCACTTCGCGCGATAGGTCGCATTCGTCGCGTCCGGGATAGAGTCGCACGGCGGCGATGCGCGCCTGCGGCAGACGCAACAGCGCGTCCACGTGCCATCGCCCGCCGCCTCGTTTCGTTTCGGCGAGTCGGAGATGCCGCCCCACCCGCGGCTCCAGTCCGCCTCTCGCGCTTCCGACATACACATACCGCCCGCGCGGCAAGCGGCACATCCCCAGCGATCCGATGCGCAATTGGGCGGACCGGCTCAGGACGATTTCGATCTCATACGCCCCAGACAATCGGTTCATGTCGCGGGCCTCAGCGTGGCGTAGACAGCCTTGTCTGTGGGCGATTCTCGGCGCTCGGCCGGCGCACAGACAAGACGGTCCGTGCCACGAACCGCGATTTCATGAAAGGAATCGGCGCGAGAAAGGGCGGGACCGCAAAATTCCTGTTGCATTCCATATCGTAACCCGATCACATGCCGCCGCCGGGAAGCCCAACCCGCTCCCAAGCCGCCGCCCTCGCGAGCTCGGCCCAACCCCCGCCGCGCCGGAGTTGCTCGACATGGACCAGGCCATCGCGCTGCTCAAGACCACCCGCCCGACCTTCTACCGCTGGCTGCGCGCCGGGCGCCTCAAAGGCATGAAGGTCGGGCGGCAATGGCGGTTCGAACGCTCGGAGATCGACCGCTTTCTCAAAGGCGAACAGCCGCGCATCGAGCTGCGCGCCGACATCCGCCCGCTGATCGCCGACCTCGAAAAGCGCCTGGGCCGGAAAAGCCCGAAGGCCGCTCCTCCGGCGCCGGAGAACCCCCTGCAGCGCGCGGTTCACCTGTTCCTACGCCTGGGCGCGTCTCTGGGAGCCAGCGACCTGCACCTCCAGCCGCATTTGGACGCCCAGGACAGCCCGACCCGGGCCGTCGCCCGCTATCGAATCGACGGAGTCCTCCACTCCCTGGTGGAGTTCGATGGCCGCCTGCTGCCCCCGCTGATCGAACAGTGGAAAACCCTTTGCGCGTGCAACCCGCGGCTAAGCGCGGCGCCCCAGACGGGACGCTCGATGCTGAGGCTGGACGGCAACCGGCTCGATCTGCGCATCAGTTTTCTTCCGTCGGTGCTGGGCGAAACCATGACCGCCCGGTATCTGAACCCGCTGGAACTCCTCAGCCTCGATCAAATGGACTTCGCTCCAGCGGACAAGGAGAAGCTGGTCCGCGGAATCGAGGCGCCATGGGGCTTGGTCATCATTTCCGGCCCCGTCGGGAGCGGCAAGACGACCGTCCTCTACGCGTGCCTGCGCCATGTGACCAAACCCGAGAAGAAGGTGATGTCCATCGAGGAGCCCGTGGAGCACCGGCTCCCGGGGGTCATCCAGACGCAGATCAACCCCGCCGAGGGCCTGACCTATGCCAGCGCCTTGCGCGGAATCCTGTGGTCCGACCCTGATATCATCTTGGTCGGGGAGATCCGGGACCGGGAGGCGCTCCAACTCGCTCTCCGAGCGACGCTCACGGGCCATCTGGTCCTCACGACCCTTCACATCGACGAGGCGGCGCAGGCGCTGCTGCGGCTGGCCGAAATGGGCGGCGAGCCGTATGCCATCGGCAGCGCGATGCGTCTAATCGTCGCGCAGCGCCTCGTGCGGCATTTGTGCAAGGCGTGCAGCGTCAAGGACAGTCCGCGGCAGCCTGCGCTTAAGGAGGCGGAGAAGATCGCTCGCGCCGGCGGCCTGGACTGGGACGCCCTTCCCAAGGCCTTCCGGAAGCCGGCCGGATGCGATCAATGCCGAGGGACGGGCTACCACGGGCGCAACGTCATCGCCGAGGCGCTCGAACGGACGCCGGAGATCGCCGAAGCGCTGGGCCGCGGCGCGCCGCTCGACGAACTGCGCTCCATCGCCGTCCGGCAGGGCATGACGACCCTGGCGGCCGACGGGGTGCGCCGGGCCGCCGCGGGCCAGACCTCGCTGGAAGAGGTCATGCGCGTCCTCGCGCTGGGGTTTCGCTGACCACTTGACTTCTTCCGCGTCTCGTTCTTACATCCCACCCATCCCACGGAGTTGGGGCGAGCCGCGATGGACCCGAAGCCACGGCCAAATCACCGGTTGTATATCGAAACGCTGCGGCGCCTGACGGCGGAACAGCGGCTGCTCAAGGCGTTGGAACTCTCGGAGTTCGGCCGGGAGCTGTTCGTCACGGGCCTGCGGCGCCGGTTCCCCGACGCCACGCCCGAAGAGTTCAAGGCCCTCGTCCTCAAGCGATTGGCGAAATGTCACAACAGGACCTACTGAACCTCGTCATCGAAGCGCTCGACCGCGCCGGCATATCCTACATGCTGACCGGCTCCCTGGCGTCGAGCCTCCAAGGCGAACCTCGCCTAACCCATGACATCGATCTGGTTGTCGCCATCCGTCAGGAGGACGTCGCGGGGTTTTGTCAGTCGTTTCCGCCGCCCCGCTATTATCTGGACCGCGACGCGGTCAAGGAGGCGATCGCCCGGGAATCGATGTTCAACCTCATCGATCTCGACGAGGGAGACAAAGCGGATTTCTGGGTTCTGACGAACCAGCCGTTCGATCTTTCACGCTTCTCCCGCCGCTGCGTCGAAAACGTCCTGAACCGAAACCTGTGCGTGAGCAGTCCGGAAGACACAATTCTGGCGAAACTGCGCTGGGCGGCCCTCTCGGGTGGCAGCGAGAAACACTTCCAAGATGCGCTGCGTGTCTTCGAAGTCCAACGCGAACGGCTGGATATGAAGCATCTCAACGATTGGGCGGTTCGCCTGGGAATCGAGGATCTCTGGAAACGAATCCGGCGCGAATGGCGCGACATCGAAAAGGAATGACGCTCTCCCGACAGTGAGTTCGTTCCCGCAGGTCCGGTCGGCCCGACCGGACTCAAGCCACCTCGGGCCGAGGTGGCCTACTTGAAAATCGGCCCTCGGTCCTCGCGCAAAACTCTTGAGGATCGCCCTTCTCTGTGGCAGCATCATTAACTTAAGTAAGGGAGTGGTCTTCCCCGGGGGCGCCATCTCACCAGCCGAAGAGGGCCAGGAACCGTGTCCGGACACTCGAAATGGCATTCGATCAAGCACAAGAAGGCGGCGTTGGACGCCAAACGCGGCCAGAAGTTCACCAAGGTCATCCGCGAGCTGGTGGTCGCGGCGCGCATGGCCGGGTCGGACCCCAACAACAACCCGCGGCTGCGCGTGGCCATCACCGCCGCGCGCGACATCAACATGCCCAAGGACACCATCGAGCGCAACATCAAGAAGGGCGCGGGCGAAATCGGGGGGGCGGCCTTTGAAGACGTCACCTACGAGGGCTACGGCCCCGGCGGCGTGGCCATCCTGGCCGAATGCTCGACCGACAACAAGAACCGCACGGCGGCCTCCATCCGCCACGTGTTCAGCAGGTTCAACGGGAGCCTCGGCGCCAGCGGCTGCGTGGCCTACCTGTTCAAGAAGAAAGGGATGATCGTCGTCAAGGCCGAAGGCGCGAACGAGGACGCGGCGATGGAAGCCGCCCTGGACGCGGGGGCCGAGGACTTCTCGAACGACGGAGAGACCTTTACGGTGACCACCAGCTACGGCGACCTGATGAAGGTGCGCGAGGCGCTGGAGAAGAAGGGATTCGCCATCGAATCTTCCGAGGTCCAGAACATCGCCAACACTACCGTCAAGGTCGAAGGCCGCGACGCCGAAACGCTGATGAAACTCCTCAACGCGCTGGAAGACGAGGAAGACATCAGCAACGTCTCCGCGAACTTCGAGATGGACGAAGCGGTGCTGGCCAAACTGGCCGAGTGACCAGGAGCGTTCTCGAACCACCAACATGGGCGGCTGTGGCTGCCCATGTTTTGTTTTGGCGAGCGTTGAGGTTTCGAGCCCGCCTTTGACAGCCGCGAATCGTCCTGTCCATAATCGTCCTGCCTGCGATCGGTTCCGTTTGCCGGCGCGCCGACAGGCAGGACGATTTGGGGCAGGACGATTCACCCAATAGCCGCGCGCCCACGATGCCATGAACGCCTCGAAACCCCAACTATCCTCCGCCCCGTCGATCAAGCAGATCGCCACGAACCGCAAGGCGCGGCATCTCTACAACGTCTTGGAGACGTTCGAGACGGGCATCGCGCTGGTGGGGCCGGAGGTGAAATCGCTGCGCGCGGGCCAAGCCAGCCTGGTGGATTCCTACGCGCAGTTCCAGGGCGGCGAACTCTTTCTGCTGGGCATGCACATCGCCGCCTACAATCCCGCCAATCGCTGGAATCCCGATCCCGTCCGTCCGCGCAAGCTCCTGATGCACCGCATGGAGATGAAGCGCCTGTTCGGCAAGACCAGCCAGCGCGGGTGGACGATGGCGCCGTTGCGCCTCTATTTCAAGGGGAGCCACGTGAAGGTCGAACTCGCGCTCGTCACCGGCAAGAAACTCCACGACAAGCGCGAGACGATCAAACGCCGCGACCAGGAACGCGAGATGAGGCGGGAGATGCGGGAATCGAGGAAGTGAGGGAACCTCGAAACGCTATTCTCGGCGCCGGAGGTTCTATCTCTCGTGCTCGCGCTCGTGCTCGTGCTCGGTGGTTTCTTCTTGCTCTCAACACACCACCGAGCACGAGCACGAGCACG
>JAPLSS010000597.1:0-15287 GCA_026398515.1 Candidatus Sumerlaeota bacterium
GGCGTCCTGCTGGGCGCAGCCGTTCGAGGTCCGCGAGGCGTGGCGCAAGCAGTTGGATTTGGCGGTGGTGAACGAGCCGCTGGCGCGAGACCTGTTCTTCGACGACGAGCCGGAGATCATCTTGAGCGACAATGAGGGGCGCCTCGTGATGATCGAGGCCCAGAGCGGCCGGACGATCTGGAGCAGCGCCCGGCGGGCGGGCGTCTCGTTTTCCGCGCCGATCGCCGGCAACTTCCTTTCGCCGGGAGCGCCGGACATTCTGGTCGCCGGCAGCGACGGCAAGCTCTACCTGTTCAGCTCCGTGGATGGCCGGCTGCGGGCGCGGGCGCCGATCGGCGTCCAGATCACTCTTCCGCCCTCGTTGATTCCGCTGTCCAAGGGCGGGCTGGTTCAGCCTCGATTCGAAGGGCAGGACGGGGTCGTCCTGGTCGACAATTCCGGCGGCATCCATTGCATCCAGTTCGAGGGCGAAACGAAAGCCGTCCCGATCTGGGAAAACCGCGCGGGGATGCAGATCAAATCGTCGGCCGCGGTGGGCACGTTGCGCGAGCCGGGCCGCTACGACGTGGTGGTCGGCCGCTACGACGGCAAGGTCTGCGTGTACGACGGCCAGACGGGCGCGGAATGGGCGCACTACACGCTGCCGGCGGGAAGGTCGATCGAGGCGGGTCTGGCGCTGGGCCAGATGGCCGGCAGCGCCAATCTGGACGAGATTCTGGCGGGGGACAATCGGGGCTACTTGCACGCCTTGCGCGTCCCCGATCGGCCCGGGGATGAGGAGCTCGTCCCCATCTGGGACAATCCCGTGTCCATCCTGGGCAACCCGCTGGGCGTCTTGGCCACCGTCGACGTGAACCAGGATCAAATCTCCGACATCATCTCCGTGTACGTCCAGGATCTGGTCGTCGTCGACGGGTTGCGCGGCGAGATGTTGCAGTGGTCGGCGCGAGACCGCGTGGCGGCGCCGCCGGCGTTGGTGCACGCCGACGATGGCAACGTCTACGCCTTCGTGGTCGACGCGAGCGCGGTGCTTTACGTGGTGCAGCTGGGGACCCGCGCCCTGGCCACCCGCGCCGAGTTCCACGATCAGGGCGCGTATGGCCGCAACCCGATGGCCATCGCGGTCGGCCCCGATCATCGCGTTCTGCTGTTTGCCGTTCAAAGCGAAGGCGGGAAGGCCCTCGCGCTCCAAACGCCGTTGACCTGCTCGAGCGACCGCGTTCCCTGGGGCGCGTTTGGCGGCACGTCGCTGCGCTCGGGGTCGAAGGGCGCAAGTTATTATGATCGCCTGGAGGCCTCCCAAGAGCGACGCCAGAGTTTGATCGCCAAGGACTTGGAGGAGGCGCGCGCCGCCTTGAACAAGGAGGAATGGTCCAAGGCGCGCGACCTGGCCGAGGAGATCCTGGGGCTGGATCCCCTGCACAAGGAGGCGCGACAGATCCTTCGACGCGCCAGGCTTCATGCCCAAATGTGGCTTTACGTGTTGCTGGCCGTCGCGCTGGCCGCCGCCGGGTGGTTTGGCGGGCGGCCCGCGCAGCGCGTTCTCGCCAAGGAAATGGGGCTGACGCGGGCGGACAAGGCGCGCCAGGCGGGCCAACTCGACCGCGCGGAGCAAATCTACCGCCGCCTGAACAAGCTCTTCCCGGACGACAAGAACGTCAACGCGCAGTTGGCCATTCTCTACATGAAGCAGGGCAACTTCTCCGAGGCGGCCCTGCCGGTGTTCGAACGGGTCTACCGGCGCAGCCCGGACAATCCGGCCGTCGTGCAGGCGTTGGCCCGGGCCTATCTGAATGCCCAGCGGCGCGACGACAAGGCGCTGGAGACCTACCTGAAGGCCTCCGATCAGTTCGACGAGCCGGGGCCCCTGAACCATGCGCTGGGCGCGGCCTACTTCGAGCGGGGCGACGCCAAGAAGGCGCTCAGCTATCTGCGCAAGGCGTTCCGCGACGACTACCAGCCCCAGGAGTTGTTCCTGTTGATGGCGGATGTGTATCTGGAGTTGGGCGTGCGCTCTTCCTCCGCCATTCGCATCTATGAAACCGCCTACGCCGCCCGCCCGCTCGACGATCGCCTGCTGCTGGCGCTGGCCGAAGCCTATGTCGCCGCCGGCCGCACGGACCCGGCGGCCGAAGAGGTGTGCGAGAAACTCCTGGAAACGCGGCCGGACCACGACGGCGCCCGCCTGCTCGTGGCCCACATTCAACTGCGCAAAGGCGGCTGCGACGAGGCGATCCGCCACGCGCAGCGGGTCCTTCAGGGCGCCCCCGACAACGCCGAGGCCATCGACGTGCTGGCGCGCGGGTATCTGGCCGCGGAACGCGTGGACGATGACGCGCTGAAGGTCATGGACCAGGCGCTGGCGCACACGCCCGAGGATCGGGCGTTGCTGACGGCCTGCGCCCGCATCCGGGTGGAGCGCGGCGCCCTGGACGCCGCGGGAGTGGATCTGGTCAAGCGCGCGTTCGCCGCGGCGCCCGAGGACACCGTCTTCCAACGAGCGGTCTGCGCCATCGCCGGGGAGACGGGCGAGAATGACTTGCTCATCGACGCCGCGCAACGCCTCGTCGATTCGAACCAGGCCGCGCCGGACATCTGGAAGAGCCTGGCCAGCGCGTATTGCGCCCGCCACGACCAAAGCGCGAAAGCCGAGCGCGCGTATCGCGAAGCGCTCGCCGGCGATTCCGAGAACCTGGACTGGCTGGCGGCGCTGGGCGCCATTTACGCCAGTCAGGGCCGCACCGACTCGGAGGCGCTTCACGTGTTCGTGCGGATGCGCGGGGCCGGGCGGCTCGATCCGGACACGGGGGCGCAGCTGGTGCGCGCCCTCCAAGAGAACGGCCAGATCGACGAAGCCGTCGCCCGCGCCAACGAGTTGCTGGAGCGGTTTCCCGGCAACGCGGCGATTCAGCGGTTGCTGGCCAAGGCCAGTTTGGAGAGCAACCGCATCGACGAAGCCATCGCCGAATACGAGCGCATTCTGGCCACCGTTCCGGACGACCGCGAGGCGGCGCTGCAGTTGGCCACCGCGTACGCGCGCAAACACCGGCTGGATCCGCAAGCCGAGGGCCTCTATGCGCGCGCCCAAGAGCTGGATCCGGCGAACTGCGTGTTCTCCGTGATGCGGGCGCGCGTCATGATCGAGAACGAAGACTGGCCCGCCGCCGCCGAGACGCTCAAGGACACCGCCCGCCAGAGCCGCACCGCCGCCGAAACCGTGCGCAAGGAGGTCCTGCGCATCGTGCGCGACCATCCCGAGGCGCTGCAAATCCACTGGCTGGGCTTCCAGCTGGCTCACGGCCTGGGCCGGCGCAAGGAGGCGCTCGAGGACCTGGCGGCGATCTTCGCCAAGGCGTCCCAGACGGCGCCGCGCGCCCTGGAGGCCGTTGACCAAATCCTCGCCCAAGGCTCGGACGAAGGGCAGGCGCACCTGTTGCGCGGGAAGATCCTCCGGTCTCTCGGCCGCCTGGAGGACGCGCGGCCGGCGCTGGAGCAGGCGCGCGTGCTTCAGCCGAACGATCGCAACGTGCAGTCGGAGCTGGTCAACGTCTATACGCAGATGCTGCAAGGCCAGATTGAGCCGCGCAAGGAAAGCGAGATCCTATTCAGCCTCGGCAGCCTCTACCAGCAGCTGCGCCTGTACGACAAGGCCATTCAATGCTTCCAGTCGACCGCCCAGGATTTCCGCTTCGAGGCCGATTCGGCCAGGCATCTGGGGCAGTGTTTCGTCGCCCGCGGCATGCTCGACCTGGCGCTGCAGGAGTTCAAGAAACTGTTCGTCGACGACGAGGTCAAGGAGCTGCTCTACGACCTGGGGCAACGCTACGAGCAGAAGAGCGATCTGGCCGGCGCCAAGACGGTCTACCGCCAGTTGTTCGCCGCCGACATCGCCTATCGCGACGTCAAAGAGAAGTTCGAGATGCTGTCCGGCGCCACGTCGGACCCGCAGGTCTTCGAGAAGACGCGGATTCTCAACAGCCTGAGCGAGGCCGCCAAACAGCGCTACGAGCTGCTCGAGGAGATCGGCCGCGGTGCCATGGGCATCGTCTATCGCGCCCGCGACAATGAACTGCAGGAGACGGTCGCCCTGAAGATCCTCCCCGACAACCTGTCGAACAATCCCGAAGCCGTCCGCCGCTTCAAGGCCGAGGCGCGCTCGGCCCGCCGCTTGAGCCACCCGCACATCGTGCGCATCCACGACATCGGCGAAGAGATGGGCCGCAAGTACATTTCGATGGAATTCGTCGAAGGCTCGGACCTGAAGCGGCGGCTGCGGGCGGACGGCCCGGTGCCCTATCCGCAACTGATCGACTACGCCGAGCAGATCTGTTCGGCGCTGGCCTACGCGCACACCGTCGGCATCGTCCACCGCGACGTCAAGCCGGCGAACATCATGGTCACCAAGGACGGCCAAATCAAGATCACCGACTTCGGGATCGCCAAGATCGCCGAATCCACCGAATCCACCCTGGCCGGCGCCGTCATCGGCACCCCCCTCTACATGTCGCCCGAGCAGGTCCAGGGCGCCACGGCCGACAGCCGCGCCGACATCTAGTCCCTGGGCGTCGTCCTCTACGAGTTGGTCTCCGGAAAGCCGCCGTTCACCGAGGGCGATCTGGCCTACCAGCACCTGCACTCCGAGCCGAAGCCGCTGGAGAACGCCTCGCCCGAGTTCTGGGCCATCGTGCGGCGGTGCCTTCAGAAGAAGCGCAAAGACCGCTGGCAGAAGGTCGAGGAGATCGACGAGGCGCTCAAAGCGTTGAAGTGAGAGGTCGCCCACAAAGGACGGAAAGGACATAAGGGACGCAAAGGACACACTGAAAACAGCGGGACCTCCCGTCCCTCCCGTCCATTCTGTCCATCCTTTTCGTCCTTCGTGTCCTTGTGTCCTTCGCGGACAGATTCTTCCCGAATGACGCCGAGGCCGGAGCGCCCCGCCATGGCGCCCTTGGGCGCGCCAAGCGCCAGTCAGCCGTGTCCTTGCTGCTCCCGATATTCCCGCAGGCGCTTGCGCACGGCGTCGAAGCTCGCCGTTCCCGTCACGCCGATTTGCTCGATGGTGAGGGAGGAGACGAGGCAGCCGAGCAGCGCGGCTTCCTTGTGCGTGGCGCCGGCGCACAGCGCCGCGCACACGGCGGCATCGACGCTGTCGCCCGCGCCCACGATGTCGATCGGCCCGCGCGGACGAAACGCGGGGACCCTGACGCACCCCTCAGCCGTCGCCGCATAGATCCCCTCCGCTCCCGCGGTGATGAACAGCGGCCGGCCCGTGCGCTCCATCAGCGCTTTCCCCGCGCGGGCCATCGTCTCCTCGTCGGCCGCGGCGTCGGAACCGAGACCAATCGCGGCCAGCGCCTCGCCGCGGTTGGGCTTGATCAGCACGTGGCGAAACAGGCCGATGCGGGCGCGCGAATCGGCGAGGAGGATCGTCCGCGGGGACTCGTCTCCCAACCGCGCCAGGGCCTCGCGCACCGCGTCGGTGATCACGCCGCAATTCCGTTCCTGGACCTGGTCGGCGATGATCAAGCCATCGACGCGCGCGGCGGTTTCCCGCAACGCCTCCAGAAATGCGCGTTCGACCGCCGGAGGCAAGGGCTCGCGGTTCTTGATGTCCAACCGCTCCAGTTCGCGCGGCGCCCTTCCGGGTTCGCGCAGCATCGGCTTCGTGTACGTCGGCGTGCGCAACTCGGATGTGGAGATCAACCCATTGGGCCGCACGCCCGTTCGCTCCAGGCCGCGGCGCAGTTCGAACCCCTCGCCGTCATCGCCGATGGCGCCGACGGCGATGATCTCGCCGACGCCAAGCGCCGCCAGGTTGTTGGTCACCGTTCCGGCCGCGCCGGGATAGCAGCGAACCTCAACGACTTGATGCGCCTCCAAGCCGGTTTCCAGCGAGACTTCGGCGAGCGCGCCGTCGATATCGAGGTACTTGTCGAGGAAATAATCGCCGCCGACCGCGATGCGCAGTCCCTCGAAACGACCCAGCAGCTCCTCAAGGCGTTCTGAGGTCATGACGAATCACCGCTTTCAACCGCCGAGCGTTGGCCTCTTTCGGTTAATCGTCCTGCCCCGGAATCGTCCTGCCTATTGGCGTGCAATTGGGGGGAGGAGACTAGAGGCAGGACGATTCCGGGGCAGGACGATTAACCGACGACAACGCATAACCGTTTCCTACTCGTCGAATAAATACGCGACCAACGCGCGCCATTCCCGGAAATCCGGCACGATCAGGTCCGCCCCGGCGCGGATCAGCCGTTGGCGCTTCCATTCGTCCACGCCTTGGCGCCGCGCCTCATCGGTGGCCGCGCCGACGGCGATCCCCTCGACCGCCTTCACGTTCTCGATCTCCACGTAGCCGTCGCCGAACGCGACAAACTCCTCGCCCTTCAGGCCGTGCTCCCGAACGATGCGGTCCACGACCATCGCCTTGGAGAAGTTCTTGTAGTCGTCGAGCGCGCCGTAGATCCCGCCCTCGAAATACCCCGAAAGCCGAAGCAGCTGCGCCTCGCGTTTCACGTCGCTCAGGTCCGTGCCGCTGGCCAGGAACAGGCGGACTCCGCGCTCGCGCAACGCCTCCAGGAGCGCCCGCGCGCCGGGCACCATCATTTCGTCGGGGTCCGCGGCGCCGCGCTCCAGGGCGTCGATTCTCGAGCGAATCCGCTCCCACAGCCGCTGCAAGTAGAGTTTTTTGTACCAGAGCGGCTCGCGCGGCAGGCCGCCGCGCTTCTCGATCTCCTCGCACAGTTGGATCATCTGGTAGATGGTCTGCTTGCCGGTGAGCGTCGCGACGAATTCCCTGACCGCGAGTTCGATCTGGCCGGCGTCCTCCGCGTGCGGAGTGTCGCGGAGGATTTCGACCATCATCGGGACCATCACCTGCTGCCAGCCCTCGCGGATCAGCGACAGCGTGCCGTCGAAATCGAACAGCGCGAAACGAATGCGCCCCCGCCGCAGCGCCGGATTGCGAATCTCAATCGCCGTGCCCGGAAGAAAGGAGGATGGCGGCATGGTTTGGGTATTGCTCATGCGGTTTGGACGGGGCTCGTTCTTCCTTCTCACATCGCCTTGACCTCGGCGTCGAACTTGGCCAACGCCGCGTGCATCGTCTTGCAGACCTCGGGATGTTTCTTTGCCGCATTCTTGTCCTGCTTCGGGTTGTTCTTCAGGTCGATGAGCCACGGTTCCCGCTCGCCGCCCAGGTAGACCGTGTAGATCCATTCCTCGTTCATCGCCTGGCGCACCCCGTGGCTGGCGCCGTTGAAGGCGTAAGGGCGCGGCTTGGTCTTCTTGCCCTCGGCGAGCGGCAGGAGCGACT
Organism: Candidatus Sumerlaeota bacterium; assembly: GCA_026398515.1. Lineage (GTDB taxonomy): Bacteria > Sumerlaeota > Sumerlaeia > JAPLSS01 > JAPLSS01 > JAPLSS01. The sequence goes on from JAPLSS010000597.1 coordinate 7,316, forward strand.
GGCCGGTGAACTCCTTCGGCGCGGGCATGCCGAACAGATCCAAGATGGTCGGCGTGATGTCCCAGGGCTGCGTAATCGGCCGAATCCGCTTCCCCTTGGTCTGGCGCGGCATCTTGAGGAAAAGCGGAATGCGCATCGTCCCCGTGTACAGCGAGAAGAACCGCGGCGGCCCGATCATCCCGCCGCCCTTGGAATAAACCATGCCGTTCGCCCCGACCACGTGCGGCTTGCAGACCAGCCCGTTGTCGCCTTCGAGGCCGAAGTAGGCGCCGTGGTCGGTGGTGAAGACCAACGCCACGTCGTCGAGCATCCGCAGTTCCTCGAGCTTCCTCAACACGCGGCCGACCGCCGTGTCGACCATCGAGCACTCGCCGCAGTAGCGCGCGTGCGTGTGCTGCATCTCGCGGTCGGTGATCCCCATCTCTTTGTACAGGCCGTAGGTCGGCGCTTCAAACACGCGCCCCTGGTAGCCGGGGTCGTATCGATCGATGTGCCATTGCGGCGGGTCCCACGGCTCGTGCGGATCGAACGTCTCGACCCACAGCACGAAGTCATCGCGCTTGCGATTGCGCTCCAGCCACTCGCACGCCAATTTGAAGGTGTTGGGCGCGAACCAATCGTCCTCGACGCGCCGCCGCGCGCGGTTGATGAGGATCTGATGCCAGCGTTCCGCCGGGTAGCGAATGAGCGACAGATCGACGGGGAATTCCAGCGGCACGTCCATGTCGGACCAATAGGGATCGCCCTCCTGGCCGCGGATGACGCTGTAGGCGGAATACCCTTTGAAGAAGTTGCGCCCTCGCGTCACCGTGTTGGCCACGTCGGTGATCAGCATCGAGTGAATCTTGTTCCGCGCCAGCCGTTCGATCAGAGTGACCTCGTCGTCGCCGATGCCCTTCCACGGGTTGAACGCCGCGCCGTGGTCGCCCATCCCCAGGGCCATGTCGCGGCGGTTGGGCAGCGTGGGAAACGAGCCGACGTAATAGGAATCGAACACGTTGGACATCGAGGCCAGCCGATCGAGATTCGGCGTGTGAATCCACGGGTTGCCATAGGCGCCGATGTGGTCGCGCCGAAACGTGTCGGCCAGCAGGAAGATGGCTTTCATGAAGGAAACGCTCCTTTCGGGGTGATGCAAGAAATCGAGATGATGGCCGCTGGAAACCGGTTTCGATTGTGCAGGCCGGACGCGGAAGGGGCAAGGGCTTTGTGGGCCGTCTCTGCGCCTCGGCGTCTCCGCGGCGCGTCGTTTGAAAGGAGCAGGATGATGTCGTTCATCATTCCGCCCCGCAATGGTTCCGCCTCTACTCTCTTGCTGCTGCTCTTCCGCCTTCCTGAAAACCCTCGCCGTGTGTCTTCTCCCACGTCGACGTGGACATCAAATGGAGATTCTCGCGCAGCTCCCAGCCTGTCCGCTCCCAGAACGCCAACCCTTCCTCGTTGTCGTCGAACACGAAGATGTTGCAGCGGCTGATGCCCGCCTCGCGGAGCGCCGCCAGGCAACGCTCGACCAGCGCGCGCCCGAGGCCGCCGCGGCGATACGCCGGATCGACGGCCAGATGATGCAGGTAGCCGCGCCGTCCGTCATGCCCGCACAACACGGCGCCCACGATTCGCGCGCCCTCCTCGGCCACGAACGACATCCCCGGGTTGCGGTCCAAATACCGGAGGATGCCCTCGCGCGAGTCCACGTCGTCGTCGAGGCCGATGCCCTCGCTGCGTCGCCACAGCTCGGCGACTCTGTCGTAATGCTCGATGGAGAAAGACTTGATGGAAGCGTTCATCTTGTTGGGTTGCGGCTTCGCGGCCTAGTTTTCCATCCCCAGCGGGACCGGAAATTCGAACGACCTCCCCGGAAACAAAAACCCCGGCGCGAGGCTTGCGCCGGGAGTTCGCCTTCTCCGAGGGGTCCCGCGGGCTACCGTTTGATCGCCGCCGCCAGCTCGTCCACCGCCACGCGCGCGGCCCGATCAATTTCCGTTCGATTCCCTTCGTAGACCTTCAGCGTCTCCTCCACGTACGTCGGCTTTGGGCACCAGCCGTGCTGGGTCAGAAAGGCGAGGAAATCGCGCTTGTCCGAGAGGTGCCGCTCCAATCCCGCGTACGGCGCCCGCAGCAGGAACTGGGTGTAGCCGCAGCAGCCCTGGTACATGTCGGCGAACTTCTCGTAATACTCGCCCCTGTAGAGGATGCGATCGTACTGGATCTCCGGTCGGTCTTTCATGCCCCAGTAGTTGCAGGCCAGAATCGCCAAGCCGGACTGGAAATTCCCCGACTCGTACGCCGCCTGCGCCAGGACCGCCCGCAGCATCTCTTCCACGTCCGACCGCGGCTGTTGGAGGAGACGCCGGTGGTGGGCCAGCAGCGCCCGCACCATGTTGCGCGCCACCGCTTCGTACATCGGATAGAGCCGACTGAGCGGCGCCTGCGCGACCTCGATCGGCTTCCTGGCCGTCTGTTGTCTCCCTTGGATGGCCTGCTGAATCAGCGCCCCAATCGGGTCTTGCTGAGGCGCGCGTTCCTCGGCCCCCAGGCAAAACCCGGAGAGAAAAGTCAGGAGAATTCCGACTCGCAGGTAGGAGGAAACCATTATGGGGCGACCTTATGCCAACGCGGGGATGGACTTGTCAAGATAAAGCGACTCCCACCGACCAGTTTTTTTATTCTCTTCCACAACATCCGGCGCCAGGGCCTTGCCACCGACGCAACGTCTTGTAGCTTGGAATAAGTCTTCAGCAATCCCACATGGAGCTTTGGCGGCCGTCCCGCGGATGCTCGCTGAAGCCCCTTCTTCCGATGTATCGGCCAGAACCGCCGGAAGCTGGAGTCCTGTCCATTTACGAATTCGGCGCGGGGTTCTCCCCTTGGAACGCGGCGGCGTCCTTGGCGACGCGATCCAGCGTCTCGCGGTAGGCCTCGGCCTGCGCGTCGGTGAAGTCGCCCTCTCCATAGTGGGCGGCTTCGAAGACGTCGGTCGTCTCGTCGACCGTCTTGTTTGGCAACGTCGAGCCGGCCTTGAGCTGGACGGCGTATTCGCCCGGCGTGGCCGAGGGCGGTTTGCCCAGCCCCCTCTCGGCCAGCCGCCTGAGAAACAGGTTGTAGGCGTAAACGATCCGCCCGCGCGGGGTCGACAGGTCGAACGCCGGCTCGCGCCGCTCAACCAGTCGCGGCGCGCGGCGGACCATCACTCGCTCGTCTTGGCTCAGTTCGATGGACGCCGTCTTGCGCCGGCGCAGACGGCCCAGCGCCCACCGCAGCGCCACGTAGGACAGGGCCAACGCCACGAGCAGACTCCCGTAATACACCCACAGGTCCTTGGCGCGAACGGGCGTTTCCGAGGGCGTCAAGTGCGGCCCCTCGAGCCACCGCTCCGGCCACAGGGAAAACGCCGCCGGCCGCAGCGGCGGCAGAATCGCCCAGGCCAGCGCCAGCGCCCCGACGCCCACCGCCAGATACAGGAGCGCCGACAAGGCCGCCAGCCGAAGGCCCGCGACCCCGGCTTCGGGAAACTCCTCGACTTGGAACGCCAGGTAGTCGGCGCTGAAGATGGCGCAGAGGAGCGACGCTTCCAGCGCCCACACCCAGAACGGAGAACCCGGCGCCCCGCGCGCGATGCACACCGTCAGCAGGAGGTTCACGCAATACAGCCGCTGGAAATGCGCCTTCTTGCACGCCATCGCCGCCAACGGGATGTTGAGCGCCACCAGGCTTAGGGTCCCGTCCGCCTCCGGGTCCAAGACCTTCGGCAGCCCCAGGAACGCCACGGTCGCCACGAACAGCAGCAACTTCTCGCGGTAGCCCATCGCTCCATGGATTTCGACCAGCGCCGCCTTGCCCGCGTAAGCCCAGCCGAACACCACGGCGAAACCGACAAGCGGGATGGCCATGGCTTTCGTCGGGCCGACGCGGGAGAACAGCCACAGGCAAAGCGCGCCGTTCAGGCTGACCCAAAGGAACAGGAGGGCATACAGCGCCGTGTGATACGGCGTGGGAGTCCACAGGCGTTCGTCTGGCTCGCTCATGGCGCCCGGCCTCGGCGGGAATCGGGTTCGACGGCACTGTATTGTCCCGAGTCGATTCACACAAGGAGGATAGGACCGGGTTGAGCCTTGGTTCTTCGTATGCGAGGCATTCCGCCTGAAGGCGGGACTCCATGCCCAATGACGGGCGCGAGAGGCCGCGCGGGGCTCTAAGAGAACCGGATTCGCTCGCCTCTTGCCCGTCGAATCGCCGCGGTGAACTCGTCGGCGCGCTGTGAGCCGATGAGGAGACGCTTGCCGTTCTTCAGGACCAGCTGCACGCCGCGGTTGCCGCTGACGTTGTAGGCCTTGCCGTGGCGGAAAGAATAGCGCAGGCCACAGCCGCCGTATTCGAGAATCGGCCGGTATGCGCGCGCTTCATAGGTTTCGATCTCGTCCCAGCCGAAGCGAAGGAAAGACCGGTGAAATGGGATGAAGCGGACGTAGAGGCCGTCGCGGCGGACCTCGGCGATCAGCCGAAACGGGAGGAACGTCAGGAGTCCCACCACCAGGGCGACTGCCGCAAGAATCGCGAGATTCAGGACCGCTTCGCGCGCGCCGAAGGGCGAAGGATGCCGCAGTTCCATCGCCACCACGGCCACGCCTGCCCCGACCACAACGAGGAACGTGATCACCAGGATCAGCTGCGTGATCCGCCACAGCCAGAGCTGGTTGAGTCGCTGCTCTTCGCGAAAAAGCGGCCCGTCGAAGCGAGTCGCGGAGGAACTCATGGATGGAACTCCCTGGAGCGGCGGATGACGCGGCGCAGGCTTTCCCGCCTGTGGGTCTCGGAACCCGCATCCAAATACCACACAGGTTGAAAAGCCTGCGCAACATCCACGCCGCTGTTACGCCGCGCCTTGTGGAACCGGCCGCGAAGCCGGCGGGCTGGGAGGCATCGGGGGAGGCGGCGTCTTCATGACCGGCATCCGTTCGGACTCCTTGGCCGGGGGCGCTTTGGGCGCCTCGGCCGGCTGCGATCCCGCGCCTTCCGCGGCTTTTTGCGCCGCCCGTTCAGCTTTGGCCCGCTCGGCCTTGGCCTTTGCCTCCTGAAACGCTTTGACCGCGACCACGCCGGCAATGCCGCCGCCGACTCCGAGCGCGACGATTTCCTCGGGCAGCGACGACCTGCGCTCCATTACCATCTTGTTGTCCCCTTCCATCCGCGCGACCTTGACGCTGGGGAAGAGGTGGGACGCCAGCGGCTCGGGGTTCAACTGCGAGAAGGCGGTCCCGATGGCGCCCGCCGAGGCCCCGACCACGCGGAGGATCTCCTGGCCGGCCGGCGTCTTGACCTGCGCCGCGTCGGCCTGCACCAAAAACGGAGTCCCGAAGCTCATCAGGGCGCCCAGTTTCGGCAGACTGCGCAACGAGTCGCGCGGGTCGGAGTACGCGAGCTGGATTCCTTCATTCTTCAGATTGGCCTCCTTGAGCGCCTTCTCGATCGCGGCGCGCGACCCGGCGTCCCCGCCGGCGGCGTGGGCCTTGGCGGCCGTCTCGAAGGCTTCGGCGCTGGTGGCGAACACGAAGAAGCCATCGATCGCGCCATAGGCCGGCTGAAGGCCGAAGAACGAAAGCATCGAGGCGACGGTCTTGTACGGCGCGGGGCCTTCGGAATGATCCACCGCGCTCAGCGCCCAGCCCGCCGGGGCCGCCGCGACCAGGCGGTCGACGGATTGCAGGATCGCCTTGTCGTCTTTGACCTCGATGGCCATCACGGCCGGCGGCAAGGCGCCGCCGGCTCCGAGTCCGAACAAGGACGCGGCGGCGGCGGCCGTCCCCATGCTGGCCGCGGGCGCCGAGAAGGGCATGGCGGCGCGGGCCGACCACGTCAGGAAATGGCCGCCCAGGTTGGCGAACACATCCTTCTCCAGGTCGATGCCCGTCTTTGTCCGCGCTTGCGCCAGAAGCGAATCGAGAATTGAGGTCCACGCCACTCCCCCAATGGCCTGAACGCCCTCGCGCAGGTCGCTCCACAGATCGCCCAGCGGCCGCATGTAGGCCTCCGCCGCGCTGGTGATGCCGGCGGGGGCCCATTTCCCGATCTCGAACGGATGGTTCGGCCCGCGGTACATGAAGCCGACCGGCTCGTTCGGGTTCAGATTCAGCTCGAAATGCATGTGGAAGCCGTCGGCGCCGAAGGAGTATCGAAAGAACATCGAGTCAATGGCGGTGACCCCGAGCCGATGCTCCAATTCGCGCACCATGCGGAGTTTGGCCAGACCATCCATGCGGTTCTTGGCCGCTTCGGCCGACTCAGCGGTCTGCCCGGGGCTGGCCTGGCTGAGCGTCTTTTCCATTTGGTCCAGCATCGCCCACATCGGGACGAGGTTCTCGGCAAAGAAGAAGGCCGGCTCCTTGGCCTTGTCGCCAAGGGCTTCGGCCATCGGATCGACCCCGCCCGCAACCGGCTGGCCCGAAGCCGCCGCCTTCACCCCTGCCGCATTATTGGCCAGATAAAGCCAATCGCCCGCCAGCGCCACGGCGCCCTTGTCTTTGCCGGCGGCTTGCAGAAGCGTCGCGCCGTTGGGCAGGTCCTCTTGCGTAATCCAGCCCTTGTCCAAGGCTTCCTGCGTCTTCTGGTCCAATTCCGGCCAGGGCGCGGGGAACGACTCTTCGGCAAGTCCCTTGGAGAAAATGGTCTTTTTCAACCGTTCCAGCGTGGGGCCGCCCACCTGAATGGCAAGGCCGAATTCGGGTTCGGGGGGTTTGGGTTTGGCTTCGCCTTCGGCGCTTTTCATATAGAGCGCGAAGGACAGGTCCTTCAGATCCGAGAGCGTCTGCCCAGTCAACTCGGCGGCAAAGCGGGCCTGGACCAGGCCGCGTCGCGCCTCGGGGTTCGCGGCTTCGATGGCGGCTTTCAGGTCCTCGCCGGCCTTGGAGAACGCCTGCCTGAGCGGATTGAGCGCCGGATCGGCCCACATTTTCGCCACGGGCGTTTGGCCGAAATTCGCCTTCATGCCGTCCACATCGCGCAAAGCGATAAAAATGAACGGTTTAGACGGGAAGATCGCCCGGTTGACCTCCGCCGCCGTAGCCGAAGCGGCGATGCAGAGGACCGCGCAGAGGCATACCCTTTGCGCCCAACGTTGCCCTAGTCGTGTCGAGAGTTTCATGGTGTGGCTCCCTTCTTGAGTAGGTCCGCCCCGTCGGGGCGGACTGAACGCCGATTCCCCACCACGCCAGCCTCGGACGCAGTTCCCGAGCAGAGCCCAGGGGCAAGGCCGGCCTGCTTTAAGCCGCCGGATTATCCATTCGCCGCGGCGCTTTGACGCTCATTCTCCGTCCCATCCGCCGGCAAAGGAGGAACGGGCAGCGCGTCCCACGCCTGGCGGCCCAGTTCGACTACGTTGCGCTTCCACTCGGTCGGCTGTTCCGCGAGGCGTCCCAGCGTTTCCGGCGCCTGCTCCAGGTATTCCGCCAGCCGCCAGTTGGAGCCGACGGTATAGGCCAGATGGGCGATGGCCGCGTTGGCCAACAGATCGTCGGCGCGCGCCAGAGACACGTTCGCCGCGGGGGATTCGCGCCCGGCCGCGCTTCGGTCCGCGTTCTTCCATTTCGCCGCGCTGGCGGCATACCCGAGGCTGAATCCCAGCAGGATCAGCGCGGCGGCCTTCAACAAGCCGGGAAACCATCTCAAGCCGCCGCGGCGGCCCCACGCGCGATGCTCCAGGCGCGGAATGGGCAGTTGTTCCAAGCGGCGAAATGGGATCGCCGGGCGCCAGGCGGCCGCGGCGTCCAGGGATTGCCGGATCGCCTGAAGCTCTCCGGCGACTTCGGGATCGCCGCGCGCCAGGCGTTCAATGTGTTCCGCCTCCTGGCAGTCGAGAAGGCCGTGCGCATAGGCGGCCAATAGGTCTCGTTGTTTGGCGTTCATTGACCGATCTCCTCCGACACTCGGAGTATGGAGTCCCGCCTTTATGCGGTTCGTTAGCGGAATGCCGTTAAAAGCG
>JAPLSS010000597.1:15305-16235 GCA_026398515.1 Candidatus Sumerlaeota bacterium
GCAAAAAGGCGGGACTCCATACTCCCCATTCTCATTCCCGGCTCGCGGCCCGAAGAGCCGCGGACGATTCCTCTTTGGCTGGCGGAGGCGGCGCCAGCATCTCGCGCAGGCGGGCGGTGGCGCGGAACAGGTGCGACTTCACCGCGCCCAGGCTCAACCCCATCGTCTGAGCGATGTTCGCCAGCGGGCGCTCCTCGTGAAAGCGCAGGGCGAACACCGCCCGCTGCTGAGGCGACAGGGCCCGCAGCGCCGATTCGACGCGCTCGATCTCCTGCTCCCGTTGGATCGCCGCGACGATATTCTCCGGCGCCGCGGCGTGCACGTCGGCTTCGCGCCCCCAAGCGGCCAGGATCTCCCGCTCCGAATGGCGCCGGCGGAACAGGCTCAGGCAAGCGTTCACCGTCATGCGCCGCAGCCACGCCCACAGCGCCCCGTCATCGCGCAGCTGGGCGACCTTTCGGCACAGCGCGAAAGCTGTCTCCTGGGCGATGTCCAGCGCGTCGTCCTCGTCGAGCGTGATCCGATAGGCCAGCGCGTAAATGCGCGGGCGGTAGCGCACGACGATTTCCGCGAACGCGGTTTGGTCGCCTTCGCGCGCCGAGGCCAGCAACTGTTCGTCGGTCCGGGGGCGCCCCGGCATCCACTCGCCGTTCATTTCATTACATCCAGACGCGCCGTCGTCGAAAAAGGTTTACCGGCGCCGCTATCTACCTTAGCGCGGCCAAGGCCGCAACCAAATCCGATCCCTGAATCCGGACGGTTTTCGCGCTCGTGATCGGCGGTTGAAGGCGCCGGAATAACCGAGCACGAGCACGAAAACGGCCACTCGGGTGCATCCCACACTGTAACTGAACCTTCGCGTCCGTTGCGCTCTCTTCCGGAGTGCGAGACCGCTGGCCCGTCCATGTCCTCTTCGCCCCGAAGGGGCCG
>JAPLSS010000185.1 GCA_026398515.1 Candidatus Sumerlaeota bacterium
GATCGTGCAGAAACTGCACGAGAACGGGCAGCCGCGCCCGGCGTCGATTGTGCCCAGGTTCGGATAGGCGAACTTCTTAATGTAATCGCCGGCGACGATGGGGATGGGCGCATGGGTGATGTCGGGCCGCTCTTGAATGTCGTAGAGCAGCCGGCGGCGCCCTTCGTACACGTCGCGCAGGATGCCGCCCCACGCGTCCTCGACCTCGCCCTTGACGAGCGTCACGCCGTAATCCATCAGTTCCTGCAATTCCGGCGGGGTCGTCTCCGACATGGCCAGCGCGCCGCTGACGTGGAACCCGCCGATCATCGCGGGGACGCCCAGGTCGGTGAACTGCCGGGCCAAATCGGCCGCGCGCGGGAATTGGTTGGTCTGCACGCCGACCAGGCCGACGGCGACCTTCGCTCCGCCCCGCTTGTGCGTCTTGGCGAGGCGCACGGGATCGATTCGCTGCGCCAATTCGTCGAGCAGCGTCAACTCGACCTTGACGCCTTCGCCCAGGTCGCCGCGCTCCTCGGCCTGGCGCGTCAGGCCCGCCAGCGCCGCCAGCGTGTTGCTCGGCAGCACTCCGCGCCAGTAGCGGATCACATAGCCATCGTTGTCGTACTTCGACGGTTTGATCAGAATCAGCCGGAACGGGGGACGTTTGGTTTCAGGGGACTTACGAACCATCAATGGTCTCAAATTCAGCTCACGGCATGGGTGAGCGGAGTCTTCACGCGATCAAGAGTAGCAATAATCAGCCCACGGACTTCTCCATTCAACGCGAAACCAACGAGCGAACGTCCGCACAGCCGCAGAAAAATCTGTTGCTGGAAAAACGCTTGCCGACAGTCCAAGCGCATTCGCCGGCGCCCAGAATGCCTAGACCCCCCGGAACGTCAGGCCTTTCGCTTTCCGCGGCTCTTTGGGAGAGCCCGCCGCATGGGGCCTGGCCTCATACTCCGCCGTCTTTTTACCCCCCTTTCCGGCGCAGGTCAAAAGGAATCGCTCGCGGGCCTCAGCCGATCGCGGCGAATCCTGGCGCCCCGCTCTGAAGGCTGGCGTTTTCCATTCGCCTAAGAGGATCACGAAGGGCGACTCGCGATCCATACGCTCTGGAACGGCACAATCTGATACCCGGCTTCCGCCAGAATGGCCTTGACTGCGGAACCGCCGCGCGGGTGGTCGATAAACCAAACCTGGCGTCCGTCGGAGAGAGCCCCGCGCAACTGGTCGAGGCTGCTGCTCTTTCACCTCTTTCCTGCTATGCCATCGATCCAGTCGGAGTTGATCCAGACCCCTGTATTCGCTCTCCGAAACAGATAATGCTCAAAGACGATGCCTCGGGACCAGCGTCCGACGACTACATAACCGGGCTTCGCCGCCTCGGCGATTATGTGAACGTTCGTGCGATACGAATCAATCTGGGCTGACACCGAGGAAACATACAGATAGCTCTTTGTGCCTGAAACGGCCATGCCAAGACCGAAAATTGCCACCGCGGTCCCAAGCGCAACCGCTCGCCGCCATGGAAAGTCGGCCCATGCCGCCAGGCCAACGCCGGCGGTAGCAGCAAGCGCCGCATACAGCGGGAGTTGGACCGGCACATCTGCCCACTTCTCTCCCAGAACAAACGGAAACAGCCACAGGCAAACGAGCGCGGCCCCAAAGAGGCGGCGGTCCGGCCGGAGGGCCAGTCTGATCAGACCGGCGGCGACGAAGACCAGGAACAGAGAGAAACCCATAAGGTCCGCAAACTCTTTCTTGATCGCGCCCGTCGGCCCAATTCCAGCGCTGACGGCTTTGAGCAATCCGCGCTCTTCAAGAAGAAAGTCATGGACGTGGGGGAAGAGAACCGCGCCAACCAGCGCAAGAAAAGAAAGCGCGAAGAATGACATCGAGCGCCAACGAGGACGAAGAAGCGCCACAAACGGAGCGGCGAGGATCGTCGACGGAGTCGCCAGAAAGGCGCATCCGAACGCCAGGCCTGCGCCGATGGGGCGATCCCGGAGGATGAGCTGCGCCGTCAGCAGGAAAAAGAAAAGCTGCGGAACGTACACTTCCGCGAAGGCGCTGTGGTATACGAACAAGCAGTGAGTGGCGAGCGCCACGGAAGCGGCAATCGATGGAATCAGACGCCCGGTCAGCGTGTAGGCGATCAAGGGAACGAGACCGACGCAAAGGGCTCCAAACAATGCGTTCATGAGATTCAGACTGAAATCCACGTCGAAGGGGGAGATGCGTGTGAACGGGATTCCGAGCAGGTAGTAACCGATATGGATTGTCCGGTCGTTGATGTTCAGCCCCTCAATCTGCTGGGCGTAGAGGGCCGCATCCGCGTTGGCCAGACCGCGGGGCGCGAATGCGCTCAGGAACAGGAATGAAACGATGGACATCAGGAGGGACGCCACAACCAGGTTGAGCGGAAGTTCGAGGTGAAGGCTGGCGAAGAACGCGTCGCGGGAAGAAAGAAAACTGGAACGCACGCGCGCTGCCCACGTTCGGATTGTAGGGTTGCATTTCATCGCCCAGCCCCAGGCGTTGTTGTCCGAGAAACAGCTGGCTGTCCGACGTCGACCCGCTCCCGCGGTTGCGACTATCGGAAGACGCATGAAAAGCGCAAGCGAAAACAGCCGAAATCGAGGGCCGGGTTCCGCCCTTCCTCCCGTTTGCTGCCTACCGGACCCATAAAAAACCGGCCTGGGACCGCGTAGGATCGAGGATCGCCTGCCGGTCTGACTATTGAGACCTCGGCCATGTCCGAGCCTCGTGCCTAACCGACGCGTCCGAGCCTGGGCATTCTTTTTTATTGCGCGTTCGTTCCATTCGCCGTACTTGGTGGTAATCCGCTTTTTCCGCTACATCGCACTATGGCCAGTCATCCGATCTACTGTCCAAGATGCTCGGAGCCGCTCAAGAGAAGAATGCGCGAGTGTCGTTCTTGCGGTCGGCCTCATTTTGAAGTCTTGCCCGCGACAGATCGACAGAAGAGAAAGGCCGCCAAACTCCAGATCGAATATCCTGCGAACGCCACAAGTGCCGAACTCAGCATCTTGATCTCCATGAAACTATGTGGCGAAGCGCTTGACGGCTATACGGAATACTACGTCCCGCCGTGGAGTTTTCTGCGTACAAAGAGGGATCTTCCTGCTCCCCTCAGGATATGCCTGAATTGCGGTTTTGTCCTTGAGAGAAAGGTCAGGAGGTGCCCCAGTTGCAGGTCCGCCACTGAGCCCGCCAAAGAAGCGAAAAGGGCGCGAAGAAGGAAACGCAAGCGAGAAGTGAATCAGCTCGGAGCGTACCTTCTGGTTCTGGCTGTCCCGTGCGTTTTATTGATGCCGCTGGCCAAGGAACTACAATTGCAATGGTGGGCACTTGGCTTGGCTCTCTTAGGGCTCTTCCTTCAGGCATGTTGACGGGCCGAGTGTCAACATAAGCGTCCAGGAGAAACCCGTCTGAGAGCCTCCAGGACGGGTGATCTCCCCGCCCCCCGACCACTGACACCTCGGCCACGGCGCGCCCGCCAGCGCCGCCCCGTCGCCCGCGAGACGAAAAAGCCGGGCCAGCCCCGCCGATGGGGACCGACCCGGCCCTTGCGTCCTGCCGTGTGATGTCTCGCCCTGGCTTCATCCGACTGGCGGGGCAATAGATTGGGTGACTGGCCATGTCGGCAGAGAGGAAAACCGGTTAATAGCTGGCAGGTTGCCACAAAGGGAACAAAGGCGCAATGAAATACGGTGGGCAGGTCCGACGTATCAGAGGGCGAAGGCGATTGGCCCTTCTCCGTTGACAACCTGTCCGCCAGAAGCGCATGGTCCGCGACATAGAACAACCCTGCCCGGAGCTGACAACTCCGAACCGAGTCTAAGCGACGCGACGCGCGAGCCGAGAAACTTCGGGTTAGGAGACAAGGAGACAGTGCCATGAATCCGAAAATGGCAGTGGCTGTGTTCGTCGGGTGTCTCATGGTTTGGCCTCTCGCGGGAACGGGGAATGCCGAGGAATTCGTCATAGATTATTACACGTTCACATGGCATGTCGCAAAAGTCGGCGGCATCGAAATGGACATCAATAAAGAGGAAGGCGGCGTCTCCGTTTACCTTCACGGGGACTTTAGTATGTTGACCGCGACCCCCGCAGACGCCGCAAAGATCGGAAAGGCGCTGCAAAAGGCGGGGGAGTATTTCAACAAGTTGAAAGACGCGGCCAATAATACTTCGGTAAGAGAAGTTGCTGGTCCATATGAAGTCACCTTCTCAGAATCGGAGCGAGGATTTTCGGTGTACATCACGAGGATAAAGGGTTTTGGAGATAGGCTCTTTCTCGACCACATGGCTGCAGTCGAGATTGCTAAGGTTCTGGTGAAGAGCGAAGAGATGGCAGCATTCCTTGACAAGCGTGTAAACCCTTCTCAACCGGTCAGCGCAGCCGGGGCGGCAAAGGAGCGCGGTTCGGGAGTTGGATTGGCGGCCACTGGCCCCCGTCCCACCCTTTCCTCAGATCCGGCAAGTTCGCGGTCGGTGACCTTGAGTGCGGACCAGGCGCAGGTGGAAACGTTCTTGGCCACCGCGAGGCGTCTATGGGGCCAGAATGACTATGGGGGCGCTCTCCAGGCGGCCCAAGAGGCTCTGGCCATCCAGCGGAGAATTCTTTCCGCAGATTTTACGGCTATCGCAAACATCGAGGCTATGGTCCAACAAGCGAAGAAACTGTCAGGAGAATGACCGGGGAAGATTTATACGGAAACCGCAGCTGACAACTCCGAACGGGGTCTAAGCGGCGCGAACCGCTCGCCCACTTTCCTTCACCCAGGAGAAACCTCCCATGATCGGCATGATCGGAACCATGATCGGCCTCTACTGCATTACCCGCTGCCTCTCCTTTATCACCCGCGCCGGCGACCGCAACGAGCACATCATCGTGCGCGTTATGGCCGTCGTCACCATCCTTATGTGCATCTTGGGCGTTCTTTCCTTCTTCTCTTCAGGCTTCCCAGCGCCCACCCCCTGAGAACCCAAACCACGCGGCCGGGAACGCGGCCTTCGCAAAGCATGGTGCGGTATGGTCTGTGTGACACAGTTTGAAAGGGCCGCTCTTTGGAGCGGCCTTTTCTTTTGGGCTGGCCTTGACAATTCACTGCCAGCCGGGCGCAATGGGCCATCATCCGTCCAGGGGAAACGCAGGCGCGGTCATACGAACGCTTCGTTCGGCCAGTCGAACAAGAACATCCACGGTACGGCGTCGCCGCCCGTGATTTTCGCCGTTGAACGGCAAAGAGGAGAAAACGGAATGAAGGAAATTGTCATTGTATCAAACCTGTCATGCGCAGTCATCTGTGCAAAGTGGGCTTTGGACCTTGGGTTCAGCCAAATCCGCCAAGTTTTATTCCTGATCGGCGGACTTCTTTTCGGTCCAATCATGCTCCTCATCCTCTACGTCTTTCTTGTCAACAAAGCCAAGAAGGAGGGTGGGGCCGGGGCGAAGTTTTTCTGACACAAGACGTTCAACAAAATGGTCCAGCGAACGGGAGCCAGCCGCCTCGCTCGGAGTGAAATAGGAACGTCATCGGCTGCCGGCTCCCGTCGCTGACCTTTACGTTCAGCGAATGCTGTGGGGAGGGGCCATCGCCGGCATCCTGGCCGCGGTGATCTGGCTGTGGAGGGAATTCATCGTGCCGTGGCTGTTCTGACTGCCAGAGACACGAACGCCGCCGGGGAGATCCCGACGGCGGTCGCGGCGCCACCTATATGCTACCTAGACCATCAGAGGGCTTTTGACGTCTTTCTTACTCTTCGCATTCCAGGCGTTCGCGATCTGTTGATTTTATTGGATTTATTTGATGGTGGAGGGGGGAGGTTTCGAACCTCCGTAGGCGTGCGCCGGCAGATTTACAGTCTGCTCCCTTTGACCACTCGGGCACCCCTCCACGCGGTCGGCCGCGGCCGTCGGAGCGTCTGGAGCTGGCGAAGGGACTTGAACCCATAACCTGCCGCTTACAAGGCGGCTGCTCTACCGGGTTGAGCTACGCCAGCCCACGACGCGGCGCTCTTCGAGTCCCCCAACACAGCGCTCCTTGGCCGCAGAGGGACTTGCAGTATAGGTTCGTCTCGGTCTCTGTCAAGCGGCAATGCGCGTTCGCGCGTTGCTCAAACAAATCCGGGGAGCTCCATATCCGCTTCTTCCGTTCATCCGCGCGTCCTCTTCCGCCTCAGCCGCGCCGCGACCATCTCCCACGCCAGGCGCATCTCCTCGTTCCCCAGGAGCCATGCCAAGGCCAGGAACACGCTTCCGGCAATCGCCGAAACCGGCAGCAGAATCGCCAATGCCCGCAGGCGCGGGTCCCACGCCGCGGGCAGCAACGATCCATCAATCCAAACCCGCGCCAGCCAGCCGACGCCCGCCGCGAACGCCGAGGCGGCGAGCATCCGCGCGAACGAGGCGCCCAGGCCGTCCGCCGCGATTCCCGTCTTGCGCTTCAGCATCCACAGCATCCACAGCATGTGCACGACCGCCGCCAGCGAGCCCGCCAGCGCCAGGCCCATGTGCGCCAGCGGATGAATCAGCGCGAAGTTCAGGCCGATGAAAACCACTGTGGTCAGCGTGCCGATGATGACCGGCGTCAGCGTGTCCTGCACCGCGTAGAACGCGCGATTGAGGATCGCCTGGCTGGAGAACGCGAACAGCCCGATGCAATAGAAAATCAACGCCTGCGAGGTGATCAGCGTGTCCTCCGGCGTGAATTTGCGGTATTGGTAGAGGACCGTCACGATGTCCCGCGCCAGGACCATCATCAGCAGCGAGGCCGGCAGGCTGAAGAACCACATGGCCCGCAGCCCCTGCGAGAACCGGCGGCGCAATTCCCCCATCTCGCCGCGCGCCGCCAGCGCCGCCATCGTCGGGAAAACGGCGATGCTGATGGCCTGCGCGAAAATCCCCAGCGGCGCCTGCATCAGCCGGTTCGCGTTGTCCAACGCCGAAACCACGCCATGCTGCAATTCCGAACCGAAGGCGCGGTTGATGAGAATGTAGACCTGCGGCAGCGATAGCCCCAGCAGCACGGGCAGCGCCAGCTTGCCGACCTGGATCACCCCGGGATGGCGCAGGTTCAGCGACCAGCGGAAGCGAACGCCGGAGCGCCGCAGATACGCCGCCTGCAGCAGCAGATTCCCCACGAACGCGCCCGCCAGCGCGCCCCACGACAGCCCGGCCACGCCGATCTGGCGCCGCAGGGCGAATCCGCCGATCAAAATTCCTAAGTTATAAATGATCGGCCCGAGCGCCGGCGCAAGGAAGTTTCCCCGCACGTAGTGAACG
>JAPLSS010000703.1 GCA_026398515.1 Candidatus Sumerlaeota bacterium
AAAGCCTGAGAGCTTCGGCCCCTTCGGCAAGCTCAGGACAGGCGGAAAAGCGAGCCAGTCCCGAATGGCGCTAACTTAATGGCCGGCAGCCGATGAACTCCCGTTCTTGCCGTCTTCCCCTTCGGGGAACACGGCAGGTCCCCTGCTGCTTATCGTGTTCTGTACGCCCAGCCCTTAAGTTAGCGCCATTCGAGCCACTCCCCGTTTTTCCTGGATTCTCCGCCTGGATTTTGTGAACGCGCCTTTCCGCCCCAGGTTCTTGCGATCTACTCAACAGGACTATTCGAGGCCGCACCGTTCTCCGCGCTTTGGTCGAGCAGCGAAAAGAGCAACGCGCGGAACTCCTCCAGCCCTTCGCCCGTGCGCGCGGACAGGCAGATCGCTTCCAGGCCGGCGTCGGCGAAGCGCTTCACGATCTCCGCGCGTTCCTCCGGCGGGCAGAGATCGGCCTTGCTCAACACCAGCAGGCGCTTCTTCTCCGCCAGCTTGTCGCTATACGCCTTCAACTCCGCGGCGACCAACTCCCATTCGTATCGCATGTTTTCGTAGGAAGGTTCGCTCTCCGTGAAGGCGACCAACTGCGCGAGGACTTTCGTGCGTTCGACGTGGCGCAGGAAGCGATGGCCGAGGCCCTCGCCGCGGCTCGCGCCCTCGATCAGGCCCGGCAGATCGGCCAGCGTCACGTGGTTGCCCGCGGGGTCCTCCATCACGCCCAGATTGGGGTGGAGGGTCGTAAATGGATACGCCGCGATCTTCGGCGTGGCGGCGGTCAGGCGGGAAAGCAGCGTGGACTTGCCGGCGTTGGGCAACCCGACGAAGCCCACGTCGGCGATCTGCTTGATCTCGATGACCAGAGAGCGCTCCTGGCCAAGCCAGCCGGGTTCGCAGCGGCGCGGCGTCTGGTTTGTCGAGGTGGCGAAATGCTGATTGCCCCTCCCGCCGTCGCCCCCCTTGCCGGCGCGGAAGCGCTGGCCCGGCTTGGTCAGATCGGCGATGGCCTCGTCGTTCTCGGAGATGACCGAGCCCAGGGGGAGTCTGATGACGATGTCCGCGCCGCTTTTGCCGGTCTTTTGGGCGCCCTGGCCTTTCGCGCCGCTTTGCGCGCGGACGCTGGGATGCATCTTCAGGTCCAGGAGAGTGGCCAGGTTCGCGTCGGCTTCGAAGACGATGTCGCCGCCCTTGCCGCCGTCGCCGCCGTCGGGACCGCCGAACGGGACGTATTTCTCCCGGCGGAAGGAAACGCATCCGCTTCCCCCGTCGCCGGCCTTCACGTGGACTTTGACGTAGTCGACGAAGATCATGATTGCGCTTTGCTGGTGGCGGTCGGACGGGTGGGTTTGGCGCACCGGGGTGGACTGAGTGGACTTGGCGGACCCAGTGGACTCGTCGGACCGGTCAGCCCCCTCTCCGCCCAAGCAGAAGGGGCGGCATCCAAGCAAAAAGGAGCGGCATCCAAGCAAAAAGGAGCGGTCTCGAAAGGCCGCCCCTTGTCGTCTTGCGCTCCTGCGGCCGAGCGGCCGCCCCGTCGCGATGCCGCGGTCGGTTACTGCCCGGTTTCCGCGCCCTCGGCCTCCACCAGGATGAACCGGCGGTTGCCCTGCTTGCCCTGGTGAAACCGAACGACCCCGTCGACCTTGGCGAAGAGCGTGAAATCGCGCCCTTGCCCGACGTTCAGCCCGGGCCAAAACTCGTTGCCGCGCTGGCGGACGATGATGCTGCCGCCGCGCACCTTCTGGCCCGCGAAGATTTTCACGCCCAGGCGCTTGCCCGCGCTGTCGCGGCCGTTTCTCGAACTGCCCACACCCTTTTTGTGCGCCATTCCGACATCTCCTTCACATCTCACGCCGTGCGGCGCTCCCGGCAGCCGCGTCTTCGAGCAATCCTGCTCTTACGCGCTAGCTCCCCTGAACCGGTTCCGCCTCGGCCGCCGCCGGTTGAGCTTCCTCCTGGGCCGCTTCAGCCTGCAAGTCCACGCCGCCCAGCGCGATCCGCTCGATGCGCACTTCGGTGAAATCCTGGCGATGGCCCTTGGTTCTGTACTCGGCCTTGCGTTTCTTGTACGTGTAGATCCGGATCTTCTTGCCGCGCCCATGGCGAAGCACCTTGGCCTCGATCAGCGCGTCGTTGAGGACCGGTTTGCCCACCAGCGTCTCGTCGCCCTGACGAACCAGGAGGACGTCGCTCAACTGGACCTTCTCGCCGATTTCGGCGTCGCGGCGTCCGAGGCGAACGATTTCGCCCAACGCGACCCGCTGTTGGCGCCCGTCGGCGCGAATGACCGCATACATGGCTCGAAACTCCCGACTGAAAGCAGCCCTTAGACGTATGATTTTGCAAAACTTATCCTTCGCTTCGCTTCCGTGGAACGTGTGTTTACACCAGATGTCCGGGCGAAAATCAATGGCAAAATGCTTGGGATTGCCGATTGTCGATGCTCAATTGCCGATGGGACCGCAAATAAACCGCGGCTCCTGTCGTGTCCGCCTCGAAGGTCACTCCTTTGACTTCGTGCCGCGCGTCGCCTTCTTCGGCATGGCGGAAATCACGGCCCTCAGCGCGGTCTTGACCTCCTCAGGCGTGCGAAAAACCTTCGTGATGTCTTCGTCCAACAAAACGACGAGCACGCCCTTCATTGGCCTTCCGTGGAAGCGATTGGGTTTCGCTTTCTGGTAGTCGAATCGGTACTCGGGGCGAAGATCGTCTTTAGCAGCCGTTTTCAGTTTAGACGCCATAGCATTCTTCATAGTCCTTTTGCTCCCTCTTGCTTGCCCGGCGGGCGCTGATGATTCGGACTGAACCCCGCGCTGTTTCGCAAAAAGAGACTACCAACAAACGCCCCGGCACGGAAAGCCCGATTATGATCTCTCGCTTCTCTTCCCACGAATGATCTTCGTCGTCGAAGATGCTGGCCAGGGGATCTTGAAAGACGGATGTCGCCTCGTCGAAAGAGACACGATGCTTCGCCCAGTTTTGCCTTTCTTTTTCGGCGCTCCACTCGAAGGAGAACATCCTCCCCGGTCCTTGACTCGGCGGCAAGACCATCGCACAGGCCTCACTGCACAGGGTGAGAA
>JAPLSS010000027.1 GCA_026398515.1 Candidatus Sumerlaeota bacterium
TCCGCATCAATGACCGCTACCCGTACAACCAAATGTACTTCATGGTTCACCTGACGGGCACGGGGCCGGCGGGGGTGGTCAAGGCGGTGGATGCCTTCCTGGGCCAGGGGGTGCTCAATGGCGTCATTCCCGGGGCCGCCAAGCCGCTGCTGGACGAGTGGAGCCTGGAAGGCCTGGGCCCCCGGCAACTCGCGACGGACCTGCCGGCCTGGGCGCCCATCGCCGGGCTGCCCGAAGGCGTGCAGTATCTGGGACAGCAGATGCCCGGCAGTCATTTATACGCGGGATTCACCGAGGCCTCCGGGCAGCGGCCGGCGCGCTGTTGGCGGCTGAAATACGCCGTGCCCGGCGGGTTCGTGCTGTACGACAGCTATCCGACCAATCGCGCCAGCGGCAACGAACTGTTCATCGCCGAGCTGGCCGATGCGGAAGCGGCCGGCGCCGCCTCCAACGCCCTGCGCCGGACCATGGGGCCGGAAACGCAGGAGACCCTGACCTGGGAGTTCGGCGGGCATGGCTACGCCTTGTATGCGGACAACATCAAGAATCGACGGTATTGGGACGAGGCCGAGGCATTCTGCGAGCAGCGCGGCGGCCACCTGATCACCCTGGGTTCGCAAGAGGAGCAGGACGCCCTGAGCGAGGCGATGCTCAAGACCAAGACCAAGGACGTCTTTCTCGGCCTGGCGGGCGACTGGCGCGCCAATTCGTGGTCCTGGGTGACCGGCGAGCCGGTCACGTTCCGCGGCTGGCCGGTCAAGAATCGCCAGGAAGTGTACGGCGCCGGCATCGAGGATCTCCCCCCGGGCTCATACCCGGTTCTCTTCACCGACATGCGCCCTAATCCTACTCAGGAGATCAAGTTGGCCAAGAAGGGCAAACTGACCGCGGGTTGGTATGTTGCCGATGCGGATTACCAGTCAGACACGAATTATTTCGTTTGCGAGTGGGACGGGCCAAGGCCCGCATCCAAGCCGGTCCAGCGCGTAGCGACCCGCGACCGGTTCGTGGTGATGCAGTCCTTCGCGGTCGATGATCCGGCCGGCGCCGCCCTCTTGCGCAAGGCGGTGGAACCATGAAGGCGGCGAGGGATATTCGATTTGTCTTCTTTGTTTACCTGGTCCTGACGGTCGCGGCCGGCGCCGGCTTGGCCGGGGAGCAACCCCGGGCGTTGGTGTTCGCCTGGAACGATGACGGCGCCACGACGGCGGCGCTGCGCGAGGCGGGTATGGATGCGGTCCAGGCGCCGCGCCCGCCGCTGCCGGAGTCGTCCGGGCCGCTGGCGCTGGACGACGTGCGGCTGGTCGTGCTGAGCGCCGACTTGCCGCTGCCTGATGACCTGGCCGCCCGGATTGCGGCCTTCGTCCGGGCGGGGGGCGGAATGCTGGCGTTGCACACGTCGGACGACCCGAACTACTGGTGGAACACATACCGGCGGACTGGCGCTGGTCCGCCCCACCCCTCGCCGCTGTGGGACGCGCTGCCGTTTGTCAGCGTGCCGATGGCCGACCAGAGCGGCCAGGGCATCCGCAATCCCTTCGGCCCCACCCGCGTCCTGCGGCAGGCGGACAGCCCGTTGCTGGCGGGCGTGGACCTGACCCAGGCGCCGCCCTTCCCCTACCACGGATTCATGGTCCTGCCGACCCATCCGATCGTGCAGGGCGCGCATGTGATGTTCGCCTGGAGCGAGGACCAATACAAGAGCCCGTTGTGGGGCAACGGCCAGGCGCTGGCCTGGGGCGACGATCCGGAACAACGGCCGCTGCTGCTGACCGCGCAATACGGCGCCGGCCGATGCGTCGGCGTGGCGGCGCCGCTTTTCGACAAGGCGTTTCTGCAGTGGCCGGGGAGCCAGGCGCTGGTGAAGAACCTGACCGCGTGGCTGGCGGGCGAGGCGCAACCGACGGCTCCCGTCGCGACGACGCAGAGCCTGGTGTACGGCGTCGGGCTGCCGTGGATCGTCCGCGACAGCCTGCAGCGCATGGGGCTGGCGGTCACCGAGCAGCCTGAGGGGGCCACCGGAGCCATCGTGTACGGGGCGCCGACGGCCGAGCAGGCGCAGGCGGTGGCGCAGTTGGCGCGCGCCAACAAGCCGGTGGTCGTGGCCAATCCGGCCGCGCTGCGGGTCGCGCCGCTCGATGAACTGGCGCCATTGGGCCAAGCGTCGGCGTCGGCCCAAGCGGACGCTTCGCACGCAGCGAAAGCGCCGCGGACGGTCATCGATGCCAAGTCGCTGTGGGGCAACCGGAAGCTGCTGCGCGATAGCGCTTGGGCCTTCGACCCGGACAATGTGGGCCAGGACAAACAGTGGTTCACCCCGGAGGGCGCCGCCGCGGTCCAGTGGCAGGACGGCATCCCCGGAGCGGACAGCGGCGCGGGTCTCGAGAAGAAAACGAAGCAACCGGCGCGTGCGAAGCAGGGCGCCGCCGCCGGACGAGGCGGCGCGCGAGGGCAGCGGAAGCAACCGGCGGAGACAAAGCAGGGCGACATCGCCGGACTGGACAGCGGCCCGCTGCAAGGGCCGCCGGCGGGCGCCAACGAGCCGCAGCCGATGGCGTCCTGGAGCGAGACCTACCGCTGGCGCTTGGAGGGAAGCCTGCTGGACCGTCGGGATTTGATTGAGGGGTGGGAACAACCGGCGTTCAACGATTCGGCGTGGACCGAGCAGGCGATGGGCCAGCCGCCGCCGCCCCCGCAGGTGGCCGGAGTCGCCCCGCCGGCGCAGAACCTGCTGGCCGGCGCGGTCTGGGCGCGGGCGCGATTGACGCTGACCCATCCGGAGGCGTCGCGCGGCTGGCTGGCGCCGTCGACCGACCCCAAATTCGTTACGCTGCTAGACGGCAAGCCGCTGCGGCAGCCGGCGGCGTTGCGCACGCTGGCGGTAGGCGAGCACATGGTGGCGCTGCGCGCTTGGCCGCTCCAGCGTGGGGCCGGTCGCGCCAGTGAGAACCCCTGGGGCAGCCAGGCGGAACCGCTGCAATGGCCGGAGATCGTCGATTCCCCGTGGCTGCATCGCGCCGCCGACAAGGGCGAGGCCGACGGCTTCTTCGCCGGCTACCATTCCGACTGGCTTTCCGGCGACCCCACTCAGGAAAAGCCTCCCCACGGAGGCCCCGGTTGGTACCAGATCCGGCTTGACGCTCAGCCCAACCGCACGCTGCTGGAAATCTCCGGCGGGCCGGGCGAGGGCGCCGCCACGCTGGTCTGGCTGGACGGCAAGCCTCTGGGCGCCGCGCCGCAGGTGATTGACCTGCCCAGGCTGACGCCGGGATCTCACGTGCTGACGCTGCTCAAGGGCAATGCCGGGGCGCTTTCCATCCGCGCGCGGGCCAATCTGTGGTTCAAGGCAACGGTCTCCCTGCCGGACGATGCGAAGTGGAACGCCCTTCAGATCGACGATGCGTCCGACGCCGTGCTGT
Source organism: Candidatus Sumerlaeota bacterium (assembly GCA_026398515.1). Classification (GTDB taxonomy): domain Bacteria; phylum Sumerlaeota; class Sumerlaeia; order JAPLSS01; family JAPLSS01; genus JAPLSS01. The sequence goes on from JAPLSS010000027.1 coordinate 3,420, forward strand.
ACGTCAACGGCCAACAGGCGGCATCCGGCGCCACCGGCGTGGTCCGCGTCCCGTGGAAGACAGGAGACAACCTTCTGGTTTTTGGCAATCTCGACCGGCAGACGCTCCCGTCGTGCAGGCTGGCTCAGGCGCCAACGGAACCGGCGGCGGAGGACGCGCCGGACGCGCAGCGGCTGCAGGGCGTTTGGTACAGGCGTGGCGACCCGGACCACCAGGCCCTGGCGCAGGGATGGCCCGCGGCGCTTACCGACGCGGCGCCGCCCGAAGGCTGGATCCCCATCACGCCGGACCCGGGTCAGGGCAGCGTCGCCAGTGTGTCCGATGAACGACCGCGCTGGTTCGCCGCGCCGTTCCAGGCGACCCCGAGCGAGGCGGCCGGCCCCGCCCGGCTGGTGATTGACACGACAGGCGACGCCGTGCCGAACGACCTGATCAAGAACGTCTGGGTGAACGGCCAGCGCGTTGCGGCGCGCATCGAGTTTGCGTCCACCCAGCGTTACGAGCTGGACCGCGGCAAGCAGACGACCATTAGTTTCATCCTCTCGGGTCGGCTCAAGGCCGGATGCAACTGGCTGGCCTTCCCGGTGGACTTCCAGGAGCATTACCGTCTGCGGCTGGCTGCGCCGTCCGAAGGTGGCCGCTGGCTCGTGCCGCTGCCGAAACTCGACTTCTCCGGCAATCTGGACGCGGTGGTCTGGTCCGAGCCGCTGGGGCGGCTCAACGGCGGCGGGCTCGTCCGCCGCGGGCAGACGGTGACGCCGCCGGCAGGCGCCACCGTGCTGGCGCGGTTCAGCGATGGCGTGCCCGCGGTCGCCCGCGTCGGCAGCATCACCTTCGCCACCAGCGACCAATCGCGCGACTGGTCGCGCTGGATTGAGGAGGCAGTGCGCTACGACTGGGTGGTTCTCAAGAACGGCGGAATCCATGACGGGCCTGGCATGCAATTGAAGAGCCGTAACCACGCCTCGGGCGACCCGGCGCCGGCGGACGGGGCGCAGGTGGCCGCCAGCCTGCTGCGCGGCGCGCCGGCGATCCTCGGCGCCGAGCCGGGGGCGGACGGCGGGGCGGTGGCGCTTCTTGCCCCGGCGAAGGAGCCGCGCCTGCTGAGTTACCAATATCGCAACTGGATGGGCATGGTGTTATCCGAGGGCCGGCTGGCCGTGCCCGCCGGGGCCACGCGCGTCGCGGCGCCGGCGCCCGAATTCGATCCCTCGCCGATGACCACCCGCCTGCGCGGCGACCACTGGCTGCGCGTGGCGCTGCTGGACGGCGATGGCGCGGCGGTGAGCGATTATCTGGAGGCGCGGGTGGACGCTCGGCCGGCGGTCGAAATGCTGCTTTCGCCCACCGACGGTTCGAAACGCGATCTGCCGGCCGTGATTCCCGGCGCGCCGGATTACGATCCGTTCAACCGCAACTGGAGCCTGGCGGCCGACTCGCCCGCCAACCCCGTGGTCGTTCCGGGCGAGCGCATCGAGCTGCGAGCGATGTGCCGCAACACCACCGCCCAGCCCCAGCAGGTCGCCCTGGATCTGACGTGGGAGGGCGCGCTGGAGACCAAGTCAGTCGCCTTGCGCGCGCTGCGGTTCACCCTCGCGCCGTACGAGCAGCGGACCGAGCTGCTCCCCTGCGGATTCCGGGTCTCCGACATGAGTTTCACCGCGCTCTCAGGCGACGACCCCGCGCCGTTGCGGGCGATGCCGGAAGGCAGGCAGCCCGAGGGGGCGCTGGCGACGGGACGGGTGGTCGCCCGCGCCGGCAATGCCGTGGCGAGCGAGTTGGCCCTGATCGCCGTGCGGCCCTGGAAACAGTTCGCGCCGAATGCCACTCATCGGCCGCCGGGACAATGCGGCGCGCCTGGCGGGTTCGATATGGCCCAGTTCGACAAGACCGCGTCGCTCGAATCGCTGGCCGACCCGAAGGCGCGCCGCTTTTGGGGCAGCGAGCTCAGCGGCAACTGGTGCAGCGCGATGGACTGGTGGCGCGATTATTTCATGAACACGCGCGGCAACGGCGGCGGGTTCGACGGCTTCAACGGCAAGAAGGACTTTGCCTGGGGACCGTTCGATGATGTCTATGACAAGGCCAGCCCGGCCCTCGACAACGCGAGCTATCTGCCGAATGGGACCCAGTACCAGGAGATGCTCTACGCCAGCATCAGCCGCGAGTACAATCGCTTCCTCCGCGGCACGCAGCCGCTGCTCATGTCGGTGGCCGACTTCTGGGCCAACTTCAGCCTGGCGGGGCGCGAGCGGAACGACGTCCAGTTCCTGCGCTGGCGGCGCGATCAGGGACGGCCGCTGAACGTGGCCACCGCCGCGGAGTTGGCCGATCGGCGGCAGAACGACCCGGCCGTCGCCGAGGATTGGCGGAAGTTCTCCGAGGACGCCTACGTGGCTTGGTCTCGCCAGTTCATGGCCGGCTTGCCGCCCGGGTCGATCAATTTTAGCCAGGGCGAATCCATGCACTTCCTGTTTCAGCGGCTCCACGACAACCTGGACGCCATCCGGGCCGTCCTGTCCGCCAACAACTCGGCCGTGTTCCAGCCGATGGATGTGGGGCGCCGCGGCGAATTGCATTTCGGGTGGATGCGCGCCATGGCCCCGGACCTGTTGTTGCGCAGCGACTTCTGGTTTCACACCGTCGGCAATTCGCAGACATTGGGGCACTCCTTTGGCAGCGGCGGCTCGGTCCTAACAACGCCGGATCTGTCGCGGCTGTCGACCCTTGATAACGGCCTGATGGCCATTCGCGACGACGCCGGTCGGATTCAGCCCCTGGTCAACGTGCCGATCAACGAGGACTACCTGCCGGAGCGGTCGCGGATTCCGCTGTTCGCCGGCGCGAAGTTCAAGGGAGGCAAAGGCAGCCTGCCGGCCGAGCTGCTGGGGCGCGACGTCACCTATCACGTGTGCTCCCTGATCCAGCCGGAGCGGCTGCTCGGCTATTACGTCGTGACCACCCTGGAGCGGGTGGCCGAGGACAAACTGGACGGCATGGTCGTCAATCTTGGCGCCAGGACGGACCAGCAACCTATCATGGCGCTGACCCACATGCTGCGCAACTATGGCGCGCTGTGGGGCGGGGTGATCGCGCCCGACCGGACGGACAAGCTCCAGCCGGGCGAGGGCGCGCTCTACCTGATGCCCAGCGGCGCCGGCGACGCCGAGGCCCAGTCGCTGGTCGATTTGGTCCGGCGGGGCGGGTGCGCGAGCATCTTCTTCTCCACCGGCGGCACGAAGACACACGAGACGGCGCTGTCGGATCTGTTCGGCGTGAAGTACTCCCCGCTCCCCGCTGATGTCCAGGGCGGGATGGTCTTGCCGGACAAGACCGAGCGGCCGTTGCCGCAGTCCGCCGACAATCTGCCGCAATACGTTGCCACCCGGCCGGGCAAGGACGAGATCCAGGGGTCCGGCGGTTTGTCGGGCCGGACGCTGCTGCGCGATGTCGAGGCGGGCAAGGGCCGGGCGATCTTCAGCTCGCTCAACTGCGACTCCAATTGGGGCTGGGACCACGACCTGGCCCGCCAGTTGGCGAAGGCGGTCAACTGGGCCGCCGGCAATCCGGTGACGCTGCCCGAGGGCGTCGGCGGATATGCGTTTGAAGCCAAAGGCATGACCTTCCTGGCGCTGGAAGACCTGAAGTACACCGGCGGACCGGCGGCGATCCACGTCAAACTGCCGGCGGGCAAATACCTCGCGGCGGACCTGTTCAGCGGCCTGCCGGTGAAGGTGGAACCGCGCGAGGATGGGGTCATGCTCTATCCCACGCTGCCGCCCAACGGCGGGAGCGTGATCGTGGCGCGGAAGATCGAGCCGCGATAAACCAGATTCCGCGGAGGCTTCTTGTGAAAACGCTACTACGCCTTCTCGCTTTCGCCTTCCCATTTCAAGCCATGGGCGCCCAGGCCTCGGCCGCGCCGCTGGCTGACAGCGCCTCGGCTCCATGGAAGCAGGATTTCACGCTGACGGACCCCATGAAGGTCTATGATTTTCCCGAGGAACAGGTCAGTTTTCCGGTTGAAATTCCCGTAGGGATCAAGCCCGACAGTCTCACGTTGCTGGCGTTTGCCGGCGATGACGCCCAGGTGGTTCCTTTTCAACTGTCCAAGGATGCCAAGGGCGGAACAACCCTCTTCTTCCGCACGGATTTGCCGCGGGGCGCCACGCGTTTGTTCCGGCTGGTTGCCGGGTTCGCTCCCAAGGACATTCCCGCGATCAGCGCCCAGCCGCCGGCCGTGCAGGCCGCCGCCAACCCGCGCGAAGCCATCCTTGGCAACAGCCTGCTGCTCGTGAAGGTCACTGCCGGACACCAGGATTTTGCGGCCGGCACGCCATTTTCGCGGGTCCCCGCTCCCATCCTGGGTCTGGCGCGCAAGGCCCAGCCCGAGCCGTGGATGGCTGCCGGGGCGTTTTCGGCGCCGGATACGCTTCGGGTCGACTCGATGGACGCAAAAATGGTGGAGAGCGGCCCGCTCTTCGCCACGTATCAAGTCGCCTACAATCTCGCCGGCGGGAAGAACTACACCGCCACTCTCGAGCTTCGCGCCCAGGAGCCGATTGTCCGTATTGCCGAATCGGTCAACGGCTTCACGCCCGCCGACCAGGCTTTCCTGCAACTGAACTATGGCAAGGGACTTCTCGATCCCGACCGCTGCTTGGTGGCGACCAACGGCGGGTACTTTCCGAAGCAGCGCACCCCGTATACGGGAAGCTACGACGAACACGTTTCCACCAACGAGGGCTTCGTCCCTTGGCCAAGCACGCAAGGTTGGTGGGATTACGATCCGAAGAAGGACGATTCCCAGGCGCCAAGACTCAGTTATTGCCTGGGTCTGTTCGCGCCGAATCAGATCGGCGTCATGCACGCCACCGCGCTTTTCCGCGAAAACGGAACGGATGCGCTTCTGCTGGCGCTGCATCGTCTCCCGGAATGGGAAACCCATGAACGCGCGCTCTGGACCAGCATCCGCGCGACGGAAAATCTCCGCTTTTATAGTCGGAGTGAAGACGGCCAAAAATACATGGCCGCGGGACTGGCCGGCCAGAATCGGTTCTGGGCGGTGGGTTTGATTCCACGGGATGAGGTGAAGATAGAGGTCCCGCCGGGCGCACATGCGTCGCAGGACGCTGCCGCCGGACTGAAGTCAGGAGCAGGGCCGGATGCGCGCTCTGAGACGCGCCAATCCACTGGAGCGAAGGCGCCGAGGAAACCAGAGGCCGGGCCCGAAGCGCGGCTCTTCAACCAACTCAATGATTGGAGCCTGAACGCGTACAAGGATCGCGCGGTGGACTGGCCGGAAACGTTGGAGGCGTCTCCGTTCAACGATCCGGACTTCCTATCAAAGGCCACCTACGAAAAGTGGTTGTCCAAAGCGTGCCCCTATGGCGAATATGATGCCAAGTGGGGGGGAAATTCGGGGTTTTTCCGGGAGATCGTCAACTATTCCTGGGACTTTGGATTGGGGGGAGCGGTCGTTTTTCGCAGCATGCCGACCCGCTTCGGGGTCTATGCGATCAGCCGCGCTGCCTGGACGCAGGAACAGCGGGATCGCAGCCGCCAAGTTCTGTTGTTCTTCGCCGAGACAAGCGAGGGCGACATCCTCCAACCCCATCACAGCATGGTCTCGGGGCATCCCAACTTCCTGATGGATGTCAAAGCCACGCTCCCCATCGCCTGCGCCACCTTCCCGAATCACCCGCGGGCCAAAACGTGGCGGGATTCCTTCATGAGCTGTTACAACGAATGGCTCGACCAATACGACCGCAAGGACGTTCCCGAGCTCAACACCAAGGGGGGACGGTGGACGGAGAACATCGCCTGCTATGTCGGAACATGTTTTCGCGCTTTGGAGGTGTCGCAGAAATGTCTTCAAGCTTACGATGGCACGTCCCTGGGCCAGAATCCTCAAGTGTTTGCCTTGATCCGCTGGATGCGCGACTCATTCATGTCGCCGCACGATGGGGTGCGGAGGATTCCGCCCCAGGGCGCGCATTCGGCCGCGTTGGATCCCGGCGGGGGGTCTTGGGAGGCCCTTTTCCAGTTTTGCGCGGACCTGGCGCCCGACGATCCGCAACTGGCGCAAGAAATGCGCTGGATCGAGACCAACGGCCAAGAGGGCAGGAAACCCGACCTCCATTCGGCGCTCTACACCGATTATGGGCCGGTCTTCCGCTACGACTTCGGCGGAGCGCATGAAAGCTACGCCCACATGCAAAACATCAACGGCTTGCGCTATCGCTGGGGGCACGCGGGCATTGTCTATTACGGGGCCAAGGGAAAAGTCTGGAGCTATAACGCCAGTGAAACCAATGGCGACGCCTTCGACTGGGACCAGGTCAGCGCCTTCAACGTCGGGGGCAAGGGCATGGAGGCCACCCCCACCGACCAACTCCTGTACGACTTTGGTTTCGCGCAGTTCTACCGCCAGCCGGCGAAGGAAGGCGAAGCCTACCGCGCCCGCGGCGTGATGCTGCTGCGTGACGATTACCTGGTGCTGTCCGATGAGGTCCAGGACGCCGCGGTCCCCGGCGCCTTCAACTGGGCCACCCTATTTGAGCCTCCGCAGATTTATCAATTGAAGCCAGGCGCGATCGTACAAGAAAAGGCGACCCGCGACAAAGTCAGGCCCGGGCAGGATGTCCGAACCGGCAAGGTGTTCTCCTATTCCGGCAAAGGCGATTTTCTTACCGTCGTCGCCCCGGCGGCGGTCACGGCCGTCGCCACGCCGTTCGGCGCCACGGTCAACGGCGAGTACGTCTTCGCCTCGCAAAAGCCTCAAACCGTCGCCCAAGGGACCGTGGTCTTCTCGGGAAATTACGGCTATGCGCGGCCCAATCAACTCGCGCTTTTCCAGGGCACGAGAATCGGCATCGACGGTCTGGAGTTGCGCCGCGAGGGCGGCGACTTCGGCCTGAGCGCGGAGGCAGAGAAGAATCGGATCGTCGGACGGATTGTGGGCCGCGGCGGGGGAAAGGTCTTTGTGCTCCCGCCGAAAGGACTGGACTCGGCCGGCGCCTCAGTCCGCGTCAACGGCAAGCCGGTTCCGCACACTATCGAACAGCGCGCCGTGGCTTTCCTGGTCGATATTGCGCAGAAGGACGGCCTTAAGAGTTACGAGATACGATTTGGGATATGAAAGACCTCGGATGAGTGCGCGAAGCGCCTTGGAGCGCAGTCACTCTTGCTCTGGCGCTCCATGCGAGTTTTGCGATGAGTTGCATTTGTTGAGGAAGGGGCAACGATATGAGCTGGACTGGAATCTCCTCGGCGACGTTGGGCGTGCTGCTGGCCGGCGCGGCCTACGCGGCAGACCAAGCCAACGTGGCCAAGCCGGCGTCGTATACTCCTCAGTTCACGGCCGTCAAGACGGAGTTCGGCCACTACTGGATTGAGGACCACGGCCAGCGGATCGCTCTCTTTGGCGCCACCCAGAATGACACCGGCGGTTACAATATTGGGCTGTTCCGCCAGTTCCCCGGCCAAGTCCTGGATGAGACAAGAATAACGGACTCCGAGATCCTCGACTTTGTTTCGCTGCCCGGCCTGCGCCTGAACACGAACTGGATCAGCGCCCCGGCGATGCGGGGCGTGCCCGGCGAGATAAAGCTGGACAGCAGCGATCCGGCCCAACTGATCATCCGCCTGACCTGGAAGAAGTCCGCCGAGGAGTTCGGCACGCAAGTCATCGGCGTCACCTACGACCCGGACCTGGCGCGGTACGTCATACGCGTAGAGGACAATCTGCAGGTCAACCAGCCGGGGGGCGGCGAATACTGCAACTTCTACGCCAACGGCTTGGGCGACTTCCGCCCCGACGTCGGCCGCTACGACCGCCTTTTGTTCCAAGACGCCGATGACGGCGGCCAACTCAAGGCCCACTATCTGAGCGGTCTGGTCCGCTCGCCCGTCCCCCTCATCCACCTGCCGGCCGCCAACGCCCTGGTCGGTTATGCCAATGAGAAGGACGGCAACCCCGTGGTCATTATCGAACAGTCCACGCCCCGCTCCCACGACGGCATCTGCCCTTGTTGGTACGATTCGCATCTGAGGTGGGATGAAGCCTACGAGCCGGGCCCCAAGAAGTCCCAGGTCATCAAACCGGGGGTCCCCGGCCCGCCGTACTGCTACTATGCGAAGTTCAAGGCGTTCTGGAACAGCCCGGCCGAAACCAGCGCGCTGTTGGCCAGGGCCCAGACGGTATCGCTGGCGCCATTCGCCGAAAAGTTCCGGAGCGCCCTGCCCATCGACATGAACGTGGTCAATGATTTTGAGCGCTACGCCGATTTCCTTACCGGCAAGGTCAAGCACATCTACTTTCCGTTGAACCAGCGCAGCATCACCCAAGACACGACCGTCGGCCATTCGGGCCACAGCTCGATCTGCTTCGTCTCCAAGACCGACAAAGGCGCGCGCCAGAGTCTGACCGGGCCGGAACTGATGGTCACGCCGGGGCGGCAGGTCAAGATCAGCGCCTGGGTCAAGACCGCCAATGTCACCGGCGAAGGCTTCTACCTGGAAAGCGGCTTCGGCCGGTGGACCCCCAGCGGCAACGAGCAGTTCGGGCCCCTGTATCAGTCCGCCAAGCTCAGCGGCGACCATGACTGGACGCTGTTGGAGATCCCCATGCCGGTTACCCCGCCCAAGGCCGAGTTCCTCATTGGCAAACGCATCGACTTCCGCCTCAGCGGACAAGGGACGGCCTGGGTGGATGATTTCGTTTTTGCCGAGCAGGACGCCGGCGGTCCGCCGGTTTGAGATCCGAATGCAACGGCAAGCGCATCCATTGGGAAATGCGATCGGGCGTTTCCGAAACTCCCCGAAGGGGAGACATGTGAATAGCCGTGGGTGGAATCTTCGGGGAGTCCCGGAGATGCACTCGGGAAATCGCGCGATACATGATCGCATTTCCCAACAGTTGTGCTAAGGAGTTGGAAATGAGAAAGCTGCTCGTCCTCCTATGCTCGATCGTTTGTCTTGGCGGCGCCGTCGTCAAGGACAAGCCCGCCGACGCCAAGGGTAAAGTCGGCGCCAAGGACAAAGCCGCCGCCAAGGTGGTTGAGGCCCCGGCCAAGGACAAAGCCGCCGCAGCCAAGAGCAAAGCCGCCGCCAAGGACAAAGCGGCCGCCAAGCGCAAAGCCCCCGCCGGGCCCGCGCCGGCCTGGTCCGTGGCGCAGGTGCGCGCTTCCCAACCCGGCGCGGTTTTCCAGGACGGCGAGGCTATCCAATTGAAGGTGTTGTTTGACCAGAAAATCGCCGGCGCGTATCGCATCGCCCGCGTCCGTTGCGCCGGACAGCTGGAGGGCATCGAGCGCGGCGGGAAACATGCGTGGGCCGGCCCGCTGGTTGATCTGGCCGAGGTGGCCAAGGGCAGCCTGCCCGAGCTTGCCGAGGAGGCGGCCGTCAAGGGCGGCAGTCCGGGCGGGTTCCTGTGGACGCTGGAACCCCAGCTCAGCCTCCGCGGCTCGTACGCCGTCTACGTGAAGGCCGGCGACGGCATCGAGGCGGTGGCGGCCACCTTGGCCGTCGTGCCTAAGAACCACCCGGGCCCGCGGAAAGACTTCTTCCAGATGACCAACGCCGGGAGCGCCAAGACTCTGGATGAATACACGGCGATGACGCAGCGGCTTGGCTTCAAGTGGATCCGCTATGAGACCGGCTGGCGGCAGGGCCAGCCCGACGCCAACGGCGCGCCGGGGGCGTTCGATTGGACCCGTGACGACGAGTATGCCTCGGCCCTGCGCAAATACCAGCTCTACGCCCTCATTTGCGCCGGCCATGCGCCCGCGTGGGCCCGGCCCCAGGGCCCCGACGGCAAGCCCGCCACCTTCGGCCGCGGCAAGCCGGCCACGATCCCTGACAACAAGTGGATGGGCGGGTTCGAGACATGGACCGAGGAGTATGTGAAACGCTATGGCGACGTGGTCCTCATGATGGACCTGTTCAATGAACCGTGGGAGGGCGACGGCATCAGCGGCTTTGGCTCGACCGGCGCGCACCTGCGGGAGATGATGCGCCATGCTTATGCGGGCGCCAAGCGAGCCAACAAAGATTTCCTCGTCGGCGGCTGCGACTCCACCTCGGAAAACGAAGACCACCTGCTGTGCGACCCCGACATTGGCCAATACGTGGACTTCCTCAGCTACCACACGTTCACGCGGCACGCGACCTTCGGGCCCTACCAGGCCCAATCCATTGGCAAGTGGGCCGCCGACACCGAAAGCTGGGTGGGCGCGGGCGTCGAGACCCCCTTTGGCATCATCAACGCCCTGGCGATGGGTTTCAAGACGACCCACTGGTACTTCCCAGGTTCGCTGCTGAGGGACAACAAGTCGAGCCTGCTCATGCCCTCGGGCGCCGCCAGCCAGGCCGCCGCCCTCAACCACTTCCTGACCGACATGGATTACGCCGGCCAGCCCAACCCCCGTTGCCTGCCGTACTTGTTCGTCTTCGCCCACCGCGACGGCTCGCCCACGCAGCGCGACTACAAGAGCCTGGCGTACTTCTCGCCCAAGACCTGGCCGAAGGTGGGCAGCCTCGGGCAAGAACCCGAGAAGTGTACCCACGAAGATCTCCAAACGGACATTAAGCGCCGCGGCGAAACGTGGGACCAGATCCTGCCCGGCGGAACGTTCTCCATCCCCGATCCCAACAAGGAAATCACGGTCTACGATTTCGATGCCAACCCCATGCCGGACCTGCGCAAGGGCGACAACTGGATCATCCCCATGGCGATGCACCAGGATTTCTACATCACGTGCACGGGCGGCCCGCAGCGGCTGATGGAACTGCTGCGCGGCGGCACGATGGAGGGCATGACGCCCGTGCAGATCGTCTTCCGCGACTTCGTGCAGCGGGTGGAGAAACTCCCGCCCCTGCGGGTGACGCTGCAAAACGCCTACAACGTGCCGATCTCGGGCAAGGCCGTCGTGAGCCGCATGCCCGACGGCTGGCAGATGGAGACCCAGCAGAGCTTTCAGGAGATCCCGGCCGGCGGACAGGCCGATGTTCTGTTCAAGGTGACGCAGGCGCCGGCCTCGCCCCAGAACGTGTATCCCTTCGAAGTCCGTGTCGAGACGGACCAGGGCACGGCCCAATGGCGCGAGGAGATCCACGCCAACGTCATCGCCCGCGGCACAATCCAGATCGACGGCCAGCTGGACGATTGGCGGAAAATCCACGCTGTCGCCCAGACCTTCAACGGCGGCCCCACCGAGACCGACTCAGCCGTGCGCTACATGAAGCTCGACGAGGAACTGGAAAAATTCAGCGGCGAGGGATTCCAAGGCGATTTCGCCGCCGCGTACGACGACGACAACTTCTACTGCATGATGCGGTTGAACGATCCCAACGACCAGCGCGGCGTCAGCATGGCCAAGGACGAGTGGTACAAAATGCTCCCGGGCACGGACAACCAGGTGTACGAGAAACCCCCGGCCCACCCGATGCTCTCGGGCCAGGACTTGATGCAACTGGCCTTCGACTTTATGCCCAACGCCGAAGACTTCCTCGACCCCAACGACCCGATGCGCCGTTCCTTCCCATTCCGCCAGACGGATTACGAGTATAGCGTGTATCCGACGGAGGAAAACGGGACGGAGGTCTGGCGTCTGTTTGCCCCCGGAACGTTCTGGCAGTGCACGTACACGCCGTTCTCGCCCAATCCCAAGAGCGCCCAGGGACTGGCCGACAAGTGCAAGGCCGTCGCCGAGCACGATGGGAAAGCGTGGACGTTCGAAGTGGCCATTCCGTGGACCGAAATGCCGAAACTCAAGGAACACCTTGCCGTCAGCAATCTCACGAACTTCGGCCTGCGGATCGTGCGCAGCGGCGGGGTGTACTACACCACGCAGATGCGAAGCTGCTGCAAGCGCAACGGCCCTTCCTGGCACCCGGACTATGTGTCCGATAATTGGTCCGTGGACACCCAGTGGGCGTTTGAAGAGTGATCAAATGACTCCTGCCGCCACCATCCGCCTGTCCAACGGCATCGCGCTTGACCTTTCCATGACCGACCGATCCTTCATGGGAATCGGCGAAGTCAGGGCCGATGAGACGGTCTTGCGCCGCGCCCATCCGCCCATGGCGCCAGAGATTCGCTCCCCCGACGCCGTGGAGTTCGTTGACTACGAGGTGGTGGCCAATGGAATCGGCCGCGAAGGCGGGGAATTGGAACTCCGGCCCAAGCGCCGGAGCGCCGGGCTGATGGAGTGGATGGTCCACGAGGTTCGGAATCGCTATCGCGTGGAGGACTGGAGCCAACCGCCCCAACCCGCCGAGGACACGCGCCTCTGGCTGGCGGTCCGGCCCGTGACGCGATCCGTGGACGGGATCATCTGCCGCGGATTCGCCTACCAGTGCCGCTATCGCAGCGCCAGTGTTCCCATCTACAAGATCCTGGACCGGGGGTCGTGGGAGATCGGAGGGACGAGCGTTGGCAACGAGATCTGGCAGCGCGGCTCGTTCGCGCCGCCCATCGCCCAAATCGAACGAAGCGACCAGCGCTATTCGACCGAATGGTATCAGCCCGGCGCGGTCAATCCCAACGTCTTCCAGTTTTTTCCGTTTCAGACGCACATGCAGGGATTCACCTTCACCGTGGCCGAGGCGGGGGCGTTGATCACCTGGTCGCCCAGGGTCTCGCACATCCGGACGCTCATCGAGAAACATCCGAGCTGCGACGCCATCTTCCATCTCCACGAACACTGCGGCGACCTGACCCATGAATTCGAGACCGCCCCGATGGAGGCGCTGTGGGCGCCGGGGCGGCGCGACCGCGTGGCGAACATCAATCTATACGAAGCGGTCCGCGAGATGGTGTCCGAGGCGCTGCACAACGATATTGGGATGCGTCCGGAGCGGGTCGTTCCCTATGGGGTGATGGAGGAGTGGGGGCCCGCGGATTTCGGACGATACACGCGGCTGGGCGTGCCCAAGCTCCTGGAGGCCGGCGCGAAACGCTTTTTTCTGCCCAACCACTTCGCCAATAATATGAACACCTACGGCGTCAGCAACATGTGCTGCACGGTCGATTATGTCGTGCCCGAATCGGTGGGGGAAGCGAACCTGCGCGCCTTCTGCGAAGCGGTTCACGCCGGCGGCGGACAGGTGGAGATGTGGGGCAACACGGCCATCAGCACGCTGACCATGATCCTGGACAAGCGAAACGGCGACGCGGACCGAATTCGATTTCTACCTCGCGAAGGCGGGATCATGGAAGCCTACGCCCAGACCAGGGACGCGTGGGCGCGCAATCCCTCGGGCGCCATCGAGGCCGACCACTACACCCCGGTTTTCGCCGTGACGAATCTGCGCGATCCCGTCGTGCGCGCCTACTGGCTTCGCCGCTGGCGGGAGGCGCGGGAACGCCTCGGGCTGGATGGCATATTCTCGACAGCTCGTTCAACCTGTCGAGCGACAAGTTTCATTGGCTGCCATGCGAGGCCGCCGTCAGCGGCGCCAGGCCGCAGCCCGTCTCGTTTCGTGATCGCGTCCGCCCGGAGTGCGAGCCGCCGGCCGCCATCCGGTCTTCGTACCGGGCCCATCTGGAACTGATGGTCGAGATGCAGCGGATGGGCTACACGTACTGCGGCGAAGACCTGGGCGTCTTTGGCGTTCATCGAAGCGGTCCGCCCATCTTGGCACGGCTCGACAACCTCTTCCTATGGCCCGAGAGTCTGGCCGTGTTCGACTCGAAAGGGTTGCGCGAGGCCGGCGCTGACCCCGACAGCGTCTTCTTCCAGGGCTTGGCGTTTCGGATGATGTGGCAGCTGTACTGGCTTCCGGGCGTGGACGAGATCAGCTTCCATCATAGCGCGGTTCGAAACGAGGAGGACCGGCCCACCCGCTGGCATTGCGATCTGCTGCGCGTCTTCGCCCGGGTCAATGACGCCATGCGCCAGCGCAAGGTTCTGACCGGCGGCGCCGGCGTGCTATACCAATCCGACGCGGAAGGATGGACGCTTTGGGCTTTCCACGATCTCACGCTGGACTTCCCATGCGCCGTGGCCGTCGAGGATGTCACTGAGAACGCAACCGTGAATGGTCCGGCGATCCCTGCTCTGAGACATCACGTCTACCGAGGGATCGGGCCGTTCCCGGCGATGATCCATCTCGCGGGACGCGCCTCATGAACCTGCTCGTGATCCTCACGGACTAGCCGCGATGCGATTCGCCGGGCGCACACGGGCCGGACGCTGTGTTGGACGCCACCCAAGTCCGCTCCTCGACAAAACTTGAATGACTCTACCCGGCCCCCAAAAACCGGGAATTCTAATTGTCGCCAACCGGGAATTCTAATTGTCGCTGATCACCCTATTCGTCCAGGACACGGTTCGCGACGGCGATGGGGTGCTGGGGCATGACTAGGGCCTCCGCGCTATCCGATTGGTGAACTGGCGGGCTTGGGCTTTCTCGCTGCCTCGAGACGTTCTTCTCGCAGTTTCGAAAAGGCGTCCGGTTCCAACTCCTGTCCGCCTGCCATCATGTGCTCATGACACAGATGCTCTTCGAATTTCCTCAAGCTGCAAGGGCCGTGATTTCGAGTTCGAACCAGGGTGGTTCGAATTGTCTCTGGCTTAGGATTCTCTAGCCAAGGCTCTTGGGTCCAATAGGCGACAGGCTGCTTCTCCAGAAGGTCCATAAACGCCTTCTCTCCGCCCGGCACTTGAATGCTCAGCCGATCCATCAAAGGGTTCATCTGCCGGGCACGGTGAACACGCCTTTGTTCGTCCGAATGATATAGCCCCAGGACATGGCGCCATTCGAGGGATCGTAGGCCCACCACGTGTGGGAGGCTGGCGGTTCGTTATTGGCATGGCTGAGAACGCTCTGGATGGTCCCCGCGGTTCTCCTCGAGGGCCCTTGGGTATGCAGAGACCAGCAATAGCCCATCCTCCAGCAAACCTTGAAAATGCTGTCCTGTTGATCGCACTTGTTCGCATGCGTGGAGCGCACGAAGTTCAATGGAATACTCACGGAATAATGCGGCGGCGCTGTCCGCAGGCCATCCGGCGGTTGTCGGCACGTCGGGCGCGGAGCCTGGAATGCGATGCCCGAAAGAACTCCCGAGGTTGCCGGGGGGCCACGAGCGCATCCTTGCGCCCGACCCCGATGCTGGCGGCCGACACGGCGTACCAGAATGCGAAGAAGCACTCGGACAAGCAGAACGCCCGCATCGAACACGACGAGGCGCTGAAGCGGGTGATGGCGGCCGTACTCAACGACGACACCGAGCTGTTCAAGCAATTCAGCGACAACGAGGGGTTCCGGCGCTGGCTGACGGACACGGGGTTCGAGCTCACATTTGGACGGTCGCCGGCCCCTCCAGCTGCCTAAGTCGCCAATCCTATCGACACGCCAGAGAAGGCTGCCCTGGCTTTTCCAAGCGCGACAAGGCGTCCCTCGGCATCATCTGGCCGAGGTATGAAACCCTCGAAGACAACGCCAACCTGCCCGCCCCTGGCGTCATCGACGCCGAGATCGCCGAGGACCTGAAGGACCGAAGCGCAAGCCCGCCGCGCCTCTGCGCCGGACGCTGATCACGCGAACGCCCATTCCGCTGGGAGCACGTCCGAATTGCCGATAATGCCCCATTGCGGAAATTGAAATTCGCTCCTCCGTCTCGGCCTCGGAAGCCGTTTTGGGGGCGAGTCGCGGCCGCTCACTCAGGATGCCATCCTGTTCGGGAGAGAGCCGAAGCGCAATGAGTGTCCGCGCCGCGGAACGTGGCGCTTCCGGGCGGGTCGGCGCTCTTATGGGGTCTACAACCATGGCGCGGCCGAAAACCATCAAACGCCGCGCGCCTCCGTACGGTCCTCGCCTCCGCGGCCGTCTGCTCACCCTGGCCGGGTCGGCGCTTCAGGCGGGGAGGATACGGATGCGGGTCTTGTCCAGCGCGAGGCCGTAGGAGGGCGAGCCGCGTTCGCCCGTGCGGTCCTGCATCTTGAGCGCCAGCGACTCCATCCACTCCACGACGCCCTGGCTGTCCATCGGCGGCGGAATGATCCACACCGGCTGAACGACCTGGCCCCGGTCATCGACCGGCAGATCCATGTCGTGCGGCCCGTTGTCGATCTTTAGCTCAGGCAGGTGAGCGTCGCGCAGCCGTTCCGTGCGTCCCTTGTCGCGCCCCGTGATCAGGCCCGCCCAGACCCCCCCCGATCCCGATAACCGCCGCGCCTGCGATGAAGAACCCTTGCCACATGGCGCATGTGTATCAAAACGATACACTCAGTGCAAGTGTTTTCTTCATCATGCGAAGGCGCATTTGGACTTGGCAAACCGGTGCGCCGAGAACTAGCATGCTTTGTTCGATAGAGTTGGAGGTACGGATGAGCGGTCTCTCAGAAGACGAAAGAAATGCGTTGGCCAAACCACTTGCTATGCTTGGCTACTCCACGGACCATCGCCTCCTAATGAGCGCTCTTGAGAAACTGGCGGTTGGCTCAGACAAGAAGGCAATAGCTGACTGCAGCCATCGACTTGCAATTGCCTGCGAACGCTCTCGCATCCCACATGCCGAAAAGGCCTCCATGTGGAAGACCGCTGCCGATGCGGCCATGGGGGCGAATGAGCCTTCGGCCCGCGCTCTTGCGAATGCAGCAGATCATCTGGGACGAGATTCCGCGCATCTTCCGGCTGCCCAACTCTACGAACGAGCAGCGCGTTTGGGAATGGTCGAAGGGTTATCCAGCACCCAGATACTTGGCTTCCTACGCGAGAGTCGGCGATTCTACGAGTTTTCGGGGAACGCGGATCTCGCTGGGAGAGTATTCCTCCAAGAAAGTGACTACAAACTGCAAACCAGTCATGGGATAAGTAAACTTTGGATGTATTTCTTCAAGCACATCTGCGCCTATGGAGAATCCACCGCACGAGTCGCTTTGACCGCGTGCGCCGCTATCCTGGTATGTGCGGTCTTCTACTGGGTAGTTGGGGTCCGTTCGGCCCAGCACGACGAGATCGTTCATTCCCTACCGATCAGCCTATACTTTAGCGTCGTGACTTTCACCACCTTGGGGTATGGCGATTATTCTCCTGCGGGGCTTCTCAGCATGGCTGTATGTGCGTTGGAAGCCATCTGCGGGTTGTTTTTGGCTAGTCTTTTTCTTGTGACTGTTGTCCGGAAGTATGCACGATGAAAGCGAAGAACAGGGCCGCATGAACCCCGGTGACGCGGCGGACGCACATGCGGATGTGATAAGAAGATCATGATACCCGACGGTTCATTGCGCTTACGCTTGTCCTCGTCGTCATGCTTGGCATGCCGGTGCGCCGAGCACTAGAAAGCGTTGTTCGACAGCGTAACGCGACGTGGGGCACAACAACGGAAAGGGATTCCTGCAACATGCGGCCAACGCTTGAGAGCAAGAAGGACATTCTGGAGATTCTGCAAGGGCTGAACGGGCTGGAGCCGTTGAGAGAATT
>JAPLSS010000588.1 GCA_026398515.1 Candidatus Sumerlaeota bacterium
GCCAGGCCATGCCGGGCAACGCGCAGTTCGCGCGCCTGGATCAATCTGAAGAGAACGCCTACGGGGTGATGCTGGGCGACGCCCGCAAACTTTTCGACCTGGAGCAGGAGAAGCCCGAACTGCGCGACCAATATGGACGCAACACCTTCGGCCAGTCGTGCCTGATGGCACGCCGGCTGGTCGAGAACGGCGTGCCCTATGTCACCATCAACTACCCGGGGTGGGACTCGCACAAGCAGCACTTCGAGACCATGAACCGGAAACTGCCGGAACTGGACCAGGGCATGGCCACGCTGTTGCAGGAACTGTCCAGCCGCGGCCTGCTCGACTCCACCATCGTGTGGTGGGAAGGCGAGTTCGGGCGCACCCCGAAAATCCAGTGGGAGGCGCCCTGGAACGGGGGGCGCGGGCACTACGGCCCCTGTTTTTCCGCCGTGGTCGCGGGCGGCGGGTTCAAGGGCGGCCGCGTGGTCGGGGCCTCGGACGCGAAGGGCGAACAGGTGGCGGAGCGGCCCGTGTATCCGCAAGACATGATTGGCAGCATCTATCAACTGCTGGGATTCGACCCGAGCGGCGCGCTGCCCAACCCGCAGGGTCTGACCGTTCATCTGACGCCGTCGAAGGAGGAAGTCGCCCAGTCTGGCGGCCTCCTCACGGAGATCATGTGAGGCGGAGTTCGGGGCGGCATACGGCTTAGAGGACTGATAAGACCGATAGGACTGATACGACCTGAAGGTCGCACTCCGAACCTGGATTCCTGGAGCAGAACCATGAAAGCTTCCCAGCGACTGCTGCTTGCGGCGTTGACCGCGTGCGTCGCGAACGCCTGGGGCCAGACGACCGAGAGAGCGCCGCACATCGGCTATCTGTATCCCGCCGGCGGGCAGCAAGGCACGGTGGTGCAGGTCCTCGTGGGCGGCCAGGCCATTCGGGGCGCCTCCCAGGTCTACGTGTCCGGCGAGGGAGTCCACGCCACGGTTGTCCGAACCTGGCAGCCCCTGCGGCCCTTGAACAGGGGGCAGATGCAGGAGATTCAGAAGCGAATGGACGAACTCCAGGGCCGGGAGCAAGCCGCCTTGTTCCTGGAGGACCCCAGCCGCACGCCTCCCAGGAAGGGCGCCGCCGCGCCGGCCCTCGACAAGCCCGCCTACGGGAAGAAGAAAGCCGCGGCCGCCCAAGGCGCCAACGGAACGGCCGGCGGGAAAGCCAATGGGGCGGCTTCGCAGCCCGCGAACGCCACCGCCTTCGCGAAGAAGAATGCGGCAATCCCATTGGGGGGGAACAAGCCCGCCTTCGCGAAGGCCGCGCAGGGCGCAAACGCGCTCGCCGGGCCAGGGGGCGACAAGCCCGCCGCGCAAGGCGCAAACAAGCCCGCCGCGCAAGGCGCGGGCAAGTTCGCCTTCGCGAAGAAAAACCAGGCGGCCTCACAGCCGGCGAACAATCTCGCCGGCGCCACGAGGGAAGCCGCGGCCACGCCAGGCGCGAACCAGGCCGCCTTCGCCAAGGGGAAAGGGGTGGCCGCGCCGTCGGCGAACAAGATCGCTTTCGCCAAAGGGAGCCCGGCGGCATCGCAGCCCGCGAGCAGCCCCGCCGCCGCCAAGAAGTCCACTGTGCGCGACCAACCCATCCTGGACGCCCTGGAGAATCTGAGCCCCCGAGAACTGCAATACCTGGCGGCCGAATGCATTCCCAACGAGATGAGGCAGAACAACGCCCAGATCGCCGAAACCGCGCTGATCGAAATCACCATTGATCCCGGCGCGGCGCCCGGCGACCGGGAAATGCGGCTCGGGTCGGGCGCCGGCCTGACCAACCCGATGCGTTTCCAGGTGGGACAGCTGCCCGAGGTCTGCGAACAGGAAGGCATCGGCTCGGCGGCGGTCGAGACGCCGCCGGTGGATCTGCCCGTGACGCTGAACGGACAGATCATGCCCGGGGACGTCGACCGATTCCGCATCCGCGCGCGCCGGGGACAGCATCTCGTCCTGCGGGCGCAGGCGCGGACGCTCGTCCCGTATCTGGCCGACGCCGTGCCCGGCTGGTTCCAGGCCACGCTCGCCCTGTACGATCCCGCGGGCAAGGAAGTGGCCTACGACGATGACTACCGGTTCGATCCCGATCCGGTCCTATACTATGAAATCCCGGAAGACGGCGTATACACGGTGGAGATCCACGACTCCATCTATCGCGGCCGCGAGGATTTCGTCTACCGCGTCGCCGTGGGGGAACTACCGTTCATCACCGGGATGTACCCCTTGGGCGGCAAGTCGGGCGTGGCGACGGCGGCTTCGATCGTCGGCTGGAACCTTCCCGGGGACCAGCTGCCTCTGGACACCCAGCCCGGCGGCGGCCGCATCCGCCAGACGGCGTTGCGCCAAGGCCCGTGGCTGTCCAACCGCGTCCCGTATGCCGTGGATTCGCTGCCCGAATGCTCGGAAACCGAGCCCAACGACAGCGTCAGCGCGGCGCAAACGATCACGCTGCCCCAGATCATCAACGGGCGCATCGAGCGGCCCGGCGACGTCGACATCTTCCGGTTCGACGGGCGCGCGGGCGACGAAGTCGTCGCCGAGGTGTATGCGCGCCGGCTGAATTCCCCGTTGGATTCGGCGCTGCGGCTGACCGATGCGTCGGGGCGTCTGCTGAAATGGAACGACGATCACGAGGACAAGGCCACGGGATTGCTCACCCACCACGCCGATTCGTATCTCACGGCCCGGCTGACCGAGGACGGGGCGCACTACGTGGAACTGGCGGACGCGCAGCGTCATGGAGACCCCTCGTTCAGTTATCGTTTGCGCGTCGCCCCGCCGCGGCCCGATTTCGAACTGCGTCTGGCGCCCTCCAGCCTCAGCGTGCCCACCGGGCGCAACGTTCCTATCGCCGTGTACGCGGTGCGCCGAGACGGATTCAACGGCGATATCGAACTGGCGCTGAAGGACGCGCCCGCCGGCTTCCGTCTGAGCGGGCCCCGGATTCCCGCCGGCCGCGATATGGTCCGCATGACGTTGACGGCGCCCGGAGAGCCCCTCGACCGGCCGATCGCGTTGCGATTGGAGGGGCGCGCCGAGATCGGCGGGAAGGCCATTGTCCGTCCAGCCGTCCCCGCGGAAGACATGATGCAGGCGTTCGCCTATCGGCACTTGGCGCCGTCGCAGCAACTCCTGGTCGCGGTGGTGGGCAAACGGTATGGGTCGGCGCCCCTGGAACTGGCCGACGCCGTTCCCATCCGCGTTCCCGCGGGCGGCGCGGCGCAGGTGCGCCTCAACACCCCGAGGAATCAGATGCCCCGGAACCTTCAGTTGGAACTCAGCGACCCGCCCAAGGGCGTGACCCTTCAGGATGTGAGCGTTCAGCCCAGCGGCCTGGCGTTCGTGCTGAAGGCCGATGGCAAGGCGGCGAAGGCCGGGTTGGCGGACAACCTGATCGTGCAGGCCTTCACGGAGCCGTCGAGCAAGGCCCCGGCCAAGGCCGTCGGAGTGGCGAAGCAAGCGCCGAAGCGGCAGTCCCTGGGCGTGCTGCCGGCCATCCCATTCGAGATTGTGCAGGAATGAAGCGGCCCCTGAGGCGCGAACCGAAAGCCGCGCCGCAACGGCGAATTCTCGGAGCGGAACCATGAACGCATCCCAACGATTTTGGCTCGCGGCGCTGCTCCTGTGCGCGGCGAATGCGTGGGGCCAGACGGCGGAGAGACAGCCGCACGTTGGCTATCTCTATCCCGCCGGCGGGCAGCAAGGCACGGTCGTCCAATCTATCGCGGGCGGCCAGTTCCTCCGCGGCGCCACCGATGTGTACGTCTCGGGCGAGGGGGTCCGCGCCTCGGTCGTCCGATCCTGGCCGCCGCCGCGGGCGTTGAACCGAACCCAGATCGTGGAGATCCAGAGCCGGCTCAATGAACTGCGGGAGAAAGAGCCGGGCGGCTTGTCCGCGGACCTCTCAAGCGCGCTGCCTGTGGGAGCCGAATCCGGATGGCCAGGCGCGATCCCGGCGTTCAGCGGGGCCAATGCGACGCCCGCCCTACGCGCGAAAATCCTCGCCTTCGCGAAGAGCAAGGCGGCTACGGTGCGGGGTGCGGTTGGCGCCTTGGCGCAGCCGAATGCGCCGGCCGCGGCGGCGGCGAACGCCGGCGCCGCCGCGAAGAGCAAGGCGACGCCCTCGCCACCGGCGGGCAAAGCGGCCCCAAAGCCGGCGGCCACGCGCGATCAACAGATCCTGGATGCCTTGGCGACCCTGAGCCTGCGCGAGTTGGAGTATCTTGAAGGCGAGTTTATTCCGCGGGAGATGAGACAGCCCAACGCGCAGATCGCCGAAACCGCGCTCCTCGAAATCACCATCGATCCCCAGGCGGCGCCCGGCGAACGGGAACTGCGCCTGATGACCCCCGCCGGCCTGACCAACCCGCTGCGCTTCGAGGTGGGACAGCCGCCGGAAGTGTGCGAACAGGAGTTGATCGGCCGGCAAGCCACCGACGTCCTGCGCCTGGATTTGCCGGTCACGATCAACGGCCAAATCATGCCCGGCGACGTCGACCGGTTCCGCTTTCACGCGCGCCGCGGCCAGCGCCTGGTGATGGAAACCCAGGCCCGGGCCCTGATGCCGTATCTGGCGGACGCCGTGCCCGGCTGGTTCCAGGCCACCCTGGCCCTTTACGATGCGAAAGGCAAGGAAGTGGCCTTCGACGACGATTATGAGTTCAATCCTGACCCGGTGGTTTTCTACCAGGTCCCCGAAGACGGCGACTACACGCTGGAGATCCACGACGCCATCTACCGCGTGCGCGAGGATTTCGTCTATCGCGTCTCCGTGGGGGAACTGCCGTTCGTCGCCAGCGTCTATCCCTTGGGCGGCCGGGCGGGCGCCGAGACGGTCGCTTCGCTGGTCGGCTGGAACCTGCCCGGGGACCGCTTGCCGCTGAACACCCAGCCCGGCGGCGGGCGCCTCCGCCAAACGGTGTTGCCGCAGGGCAAATGGGTCTCCAATCCCGTCGCGTACGCCGTGGATTCCCTGCCCGAATGCGAAGAGGCCGAGCCCAACGACAGCGAGGCGAAGGCGCAATCCGTCGCGCTGCCGCACATCATCAACGGGCGCATCGACCGGCCCGGCGACGTGGACGTCTTCCAGATCGACGGGCGCGCCGGCGACGAGGTCGTGGCCGAAGTGTATGCCCGCCGGTTGAATTCGCCGCTGGACTCGGTCCTGCGCCTGAACGACGCGTCGGGCCGCGCGCTGATGGTGAACGACGATTGCGAGGACAAAGCGTCGGGATTGCTCACCCACCACGCCGATTCCTATTTGTCCGCGACGCTGCCGCGGGACGGGGTCTACTACGTGCATCTGACCGACGCGCAAAACCACGGCGACGCGTCGTACGGCTACCGCCTGCGCCTGTCCGCGCCGCGCCCGGATTTCGAACTGCGCGTGGCGCCCTCGTCCATCAACACGATGGCCGGCCTCTCGGCCCCCATTTCCGTCTACGCCCTGCGGAGAGACGGCTTCAACGGCGAGATCGAACTGGCGGTGACGGACGCGCCCGCCGGCTTCACGTTGAGCGGCGGCCGCATTCCCGCCGGCCGGAACCAGGTTCGCATGACTCTGACGGCGCCTCCGGCGCCCCTCGGCGTGCCGGTGGCCGTGCGGTTGGTGGGGCGCGCCCGGATCGGCGGGGAGACCATCGTTCGGCCGGCGGTCCCCTCGGAAGACATGATGCAGGCGTTCGCCTACCGCCACCTGGCGCCGTTCGAGAGGCTCATGGTCGCCTCCGTGGGAAAACGCTGGAATTCGCCGATTCAGCTGGCCGGCAACCAACCCGTTCGAGTTCCCGCGGGCGGCGCGGCCCAGGTCCGCTTCAACACCCCGAACTACCAGATGCCCCAGACTATTCAGTTGGAACTGAGCGATCCGCCCAAGGGCGTGACCCTTCAGGATGTGAACGTTCAGCCCAGCGGCCTGGCGTTCGCGCTGAAGGCCGATGGCAAGGCGGCGAAGGCCGGGTTGGCCGACAACCTGATCGTGCAGGCGTACATGGAGATACAGATGAAGACCGCAAGCGCCGGGGCGGCGCCGCAGCCCCCGCGGAGGATCGGTCTCGGCGTGCTGCCGGCCATCCCGATCGAGATTGTGCGGCAATAAGGCGGTTGCCGGGAGCGCGGACGGCTTCGTCCGCGGGATGTGTAGGTCGTCCTATGAGTCCTATACGTCCGATTTGATGCAAGACTTCAGCGGATGTTGACGATGGATTTCTATTCGTTCGATAGCGGGACGATTGCCTCGGTGAAAGTCTCGCGCTTCCAGGGGCCAAGCGGGGTGGTGGAGTGCCACTTGGCCGCGCGTCCCCTGGAATACGCCGGCATCGACGCGCAATTGGACTGCGTGCTCCGCGCGTATCGGAACACCCTCGATTCCCTTGGGTTGGATGTGCGGACGGCCGTGCTGAGGCGTTTCTTTTGCAGCGACCTGGCGAACCAGGTCGCCGCCCTGGAAGCCCGCCCATTGTCCAATCCCCACAATGTGGACGATCCCTGCGCCGTGTCCTGGGTCCGTCAGTCTCCCGGCGGGCCGGCCAAAGTGGCGCTGTGGGCATACCATGTCAGCGATCCGGAATCGGCGCTGGACAAGTCGCTGCGGGACGGCTCCCTGACGCTGCGGCGCGGCGGCGTGGCCCACCACTGGACGACCGGCGCGACCTGCCCGGCCGCGGAGACGCCTTATGATCAGACCCGGGGCATCTTCGAGAAGTATGAAGCCTTCCTGCGGACGCGGGAGATGACGCTGGCGGACAATGTCGTCCGCACGTGGTTCTTCGTGCAGAACGTGGACGCCAACTACCAGGGGTTGGTCGTGGCTCGCCGGGAGTTCTTCGCGGAACACGGACTGACGCCGGCGACGCACTTCATCGCCAGCACGGGAATCGAGGGCGCGCACGCCGACGCCGCCGCCACGGTCGCTATGGACGCCTATGCGATTTCCGGCGTGCGGCCGGAACAGATCGAGTATCTGGCGGCGCTGGATCATCTCGGCCCGACGCACGTCTACGGGGTCACCTTCGAACGCGGCGCGTCGGTGGCGTGGCGCGACCGCAAGCACGTCTTCATCTCCGGCACCGCCAGCATCGACCCCCAGGGCGCCATCCTGCATCCCGGCGACGTGGCGCGGCAGTTGGACCGCACGCTGGACAACGTCGAAGCCCTGCTGAAGCAGGCCGGCGCCGCTCTCAAAGACCTGTGCATGGTGATCGTCTACGTGCGCGACGCCAGCGACCACGCCTTCGCCCAGCGCAGGATGCGGGAACGCTTCGGCGACGCGCCGATCGGATACGCGGTGGCCCCGGTCTGCCGCCCGGGATGGCTCATCGAAGTCGAAGGCCAGGCCATCCTCCCCGCCTCCAACCCCGGCCTGCCGGCGTTTTGATTCCTCTCCCGCGCCAACGCCCAATTGCGGCGCGCTATCGGGACTGTCGCCTCTTTCGCGTGCAGAGAAGGAAGGGATCAACGGCCTCATCTCGCCGCGCGTGGCCGTTGACTTCTCATCTCTCTTCCGGCCATACTTGGCTGAGTCTTAGGAGGCGCAACTGATATGATTACGCGAACCCTTTCCCTCGATGAGCTCCGAACGCGCAGCCTTGAGGAGATTGTGAATTCGGTAGCGGCGCAGCATCAAGGCATCAACGTCGTCCTGCCCAACGGAGAGGAAGTTGTCATCCAGCCCAAACTGCGATTACGGCCTCTGCCTGTCTTAGAAGGCAGCGTTTCCTCCGGCTGGAAGGACGCGATTTACCGTGAATCCTGACGAACCCGTCCTACTGGACGCCGGCGTCCTGATCGGCGCGCTTCTGCGAGGAGACACGCGCCACGCCGAGGCGCTTCTGATTGTGGAAGCCGCCCGAGAGGGGCGGCTGTTGGGGCGCCTGAGCGTCGGAATCCTGAGCGAAGTTTGCGCCGCCACCGCGCTTACGGCGGGCGTCCGTCAAGTCTGCACGTACGATGCGGACGACTGGACCGTCTTCCAGCCGGCGGGAATCTCCGTTGTCGCCCCGGCGAGCGTGTTAGCCTTGCTGTGACGGGGGGACGGACCGCAATAGACAGCGGAAGGCGCTTGCGTGCGGTCTCTGAACTCCCAAACCTGTCCGAGTTGGTTTCGTTTCTGGGGCTGGCCGGCGCTGGCGTTGGCCGGGTCGCTGCTGCTCGTCCTGCCGCCGGGCATCCATCCGGGGATGTGGAGCGCCCCGCTCGAATCCATGTGGGCCTGGGTCTGGCTGGTCGCCTGGTGGGCGGGATGTCTCCTGGCGCTCCAGTGCAACGCGCCAATGCGCGCGGCATGGATCGCTCTGCTGGCGTTGGCCGTCGCCAAGGTCCTGTTCGTCGCCGGCGCGCCCCAACAAGGCGTCTGGGCGAGGTTCCGGACTCAAGGGTTGTCCAGCTGGACGGGGCAGCCGTTGCCTCCCACGATCGAGCGGGCCGCTCCGCCGCGCCCCGTGAAGGAAGGAGGCTGGCAACTGCATCGCGACGCGTTCATCCCGCCGCATTTCATTAACGACCATCGCCGGTTCAACTATTACGCCGATCATGCGCTGCGCCGGAACGCCCTGCCGTATCAACTCGAACTGCACGGGCGCTTGATCCTGCCGCCCGGCGCGACCGCGCTGGCGGCGCCCGAAGGCGGACTCCTTCAGGTCGATGGAAAGCTCGCCGCGTCGCCTCCCGGCGCGCTCGCGCGTTTGACGATCCAAGGCCCGGCGGCGGCGACCTTGGACTATGCGACGACGGCCACGACCGCGGAAACGCCGCCCCAGTGGATTCTGCTGGAAGTGAACCATCGACTGATCCCCCCGGCGCCCTGGCTGTGGCAGGCCGACAACCGCGCGAGTTCCCCGCTCCTGGCGCGCGCCATCTTCCTGGCAGGACGCGTCTGGAATCTGGCGTTGGCCGTCCTGCTCTTCGCGGTCTGGCGGATTCCCTGGCGGAGTTTCTGGCGGGACTTGCGTCCGTTCGGCGCCGGGCGGTGGATCGCGCCGTTGAGCGTTTTGACGGCGCTGACGATCCCCGTTCAACGGGACGAGGCGCTGTTGCCGCGTCTGGGTCTTTCCGCGGCGATCGCGCTTGCGTGCGGCGCGCTTCTGCTGCGCGAGCTCCGCCGGGGCAAAGGTCGAATCCCGCAATGGGAAGAGGCCCTGTCGCCGCGGGCCGCGGGATGGGGCCTGGTGGCGCTTTGCCTGATCGGCTGGGCGATCGTGGGGAGCCGGTTTTTCGATTCGCGCTTCCCGCGCGGCTTTGCCATTTTCCCCTCGGGGATCGATTCGCTGTTTCACTACACCTTCGCGCGAGAAATCCTCGGGGGCGACTGGCTCCACCGCGCCGACGCGCCGTTCACCCGCCAGCCGTTCCAGCGCTACCTGCTCCTGGCGCCGTTGTGGGCCGAGGGCGAAGGGGCGGCCTGGGGATTTCACGTTCATTGGCTGGTCTTCGCCGCGACCGGCGCGGCGCTGTGGGCCGCGATCGCGCCGGCCTCGCCGTGGCGGGCGTGGCTGGTGTTCGGCGTATGGCTTCTCGCGCTGCCGTTCAACGACAACAAGGTCTGGGTCCCGACGCTGTTCCCCGAGACTTGGGCGACCTTCTTTCTGACCGCCGCGTTCGCCTGCGCCGTCTCCGCCGAACGATCCAACGAACGTTGGAAATCGCGGCTGGCCGCTTCCGGCGCGCTGCTGGGGCTGGCGGTTTGGTGCCGGAACAATCTGTTAGCGGTTTTCCCGTTCTGGTTGGCGGCTTTGTTGTGGCCGCGTCGCCGATCGGCGCCTTGGCGCCGGCGGGCGGCTCAGACGCTGGCGTTCGCCTGCGCGGCCGCGGCCGTCGTCGCCGTGATCCCGATCCGCAACACCCTGTTGGCGCCGGCGGCGCCGTTTGCCTTCCTGCTGGCTTCGGACAGGGCGGCGACGGATCTGTTCCAGGGATTTCAACTCCCCGAGGTCGCCGACGCGGAGATCCGGGCTGACCCGTTTCTGTCGCGACTCAGCCCGGCGGCGGCGCGGTTCCTCGAAGGCGTTCGCCGGCGCCCGGGCCTCTTCCTGCGCTATCAGATCGACCGGCTGCTGATTCTGTTTGGCCTGCCAGCGCTTCGGGAAGAACACCTTGTCAGGGATTTCCCGCGGCTGAATCTCTGGCACCTGTTTCTTTGGGCCATGATCCTGGGGCGAGTCGTAGGGCTGGGTTGGCGCCGGGCGTTCCCGTTTCCGGTTCTGCTGGCCTGGGGCGTTGTGCTTGCTCACGTGGCGACACTCGTGTTCACTGGCTATCTGCCGACGGGGTATCGCCTGTTGGTTCCGGCGTATCCGTTCCTCCTGTTTCTGGGCCTGGCGCCGGGAGGAATGGCCCCAAACGACGCCTGAAACCGCAGGGCCGCGACCAGGCGCCGAAGGGCGGGAAGATCGAGACGGAATGGGAATGGCAGAATCATGAAGGCCCCCATCGCGCTGCTCCGAAAATGAGGGTATGGAGTCCCGCCTTCAGGCGGAATGCCGAGAATCGAGCCAAGGCGGACCATCGCAAATTCCGCCTGAAGGCGGGACTCCATACCCTCATTTTCGTGCGTTTCCGGGCGACCCGGCGGGCCATGAGTTGCTGTCATGATTTTGCCCTTCATGATTTAGCCTTGGTTCTCTCCATCGAACGAGATTCAGGGGTCTTGCGATGAACGGCATTTCGGCGGATTCCTGGCTTCCTTCCCGTCGGCGGGCGGCGTTGCTCGCAATCCTGCTCGTCGCCGCCGCATTGCGGTTCTGGGGGTTGCCCGAGAAGAGCCTGTTTCATTTCGACGAAGGATTGCACGCGAAGGAGGCCCTGCATTCGCATGCGGTGCTGCGGTTCTGGATGCGGTCCGCCGTCGTTGCGGCCGTGGAGAGAGCAACGGGGCGGCAGGTGTGGACCAAGGACGAGGCGCGCGAGAAATGGCGCCAGGCGCTTGCCACGGGCGCGTCGCCGAGCGCCGCGCGGCCGTTCCTGACAACCCCGGCGGCCTTGCTGATGTTCTTGCTGCCCCAGCCGGGGTTGGCGATCGTGGCCTTTTGCGCCCTGATGGGCTGCCTGTCCGTGTGGGCGGTATACGGGATCGGAAAGGAGATGGCGGGGCCGCGGTTGGGGCTTTTGGCGGCCGCGGCTTTGGCCACGAGCGGCTATCACGTGATTTACAGCCGGCTGGCGTTCGCCGAGACCCCCTCCACCGCCATGTTTCTGTTTGGCGTCTGGACCATGACGCGCCATCTGGCGGACTACAAGTCGCCGAATCGGAACCGCTTGGCGTTCCTGACCGGTCTGTTCTGGGGCTTGGCCATCACGGGCAACGACCGGTGGCTTCTCTGGGTCGCCCTCGGGGCCGTCGCCTTCGCGGCGGAGCTGGCGGCGCGCGCGGGGCGGGATTTCTGGAAAGATGGATTCCCGTTCGCGTGGCGGCTTTGCCTGGGTTGCGCGATCGGGCCGCTGGTGTTCGAGGCCGGCGGGCACGCCGAGTTTCTGCTGTCGCGTCGGCTGGGCGTCCCGTTCACGGAATCGACTTACCTCGAGCAACTCACCGGCCTTCTCGGGATGCAGCAGACGATGTGGGCGGCGTCCGGCGGCGCCCAGGCGGGCGGCTCTTCGCTTCCGGTGTTCCCGTATTTGTTCTCACGACTCACCGGCGTCAGTCCGTTGCTTCTCGCGCTGGCCGGGTCGGTTTTCGCCGTGCGCCGGCGGCGTCCGGGATGGGCGCTGTGCCTGACGATGGCGTTCGGCCCCTTCGTCTTCTTTTCCTTCTTCACTCACGTGGCCGCTCGCTTCTTCGTGATCAGCATCCCGTTCCTCAGCCTTCTGGGGGCTGAGGCCCTGGAGGGGATGTTCGCCGCGTGCGGGCGAAACGGCGGCAAGGCCCGCAGGACTCGCGCGATCGCGTGGGGGATCGCCATCCTGGTTTTTGCGGAGCAAACCGCGCGAGTGGTTCCCCTGGTCCGCCTGGACGCGGGCTACAAAGAGGCGGTGGCGCGGCTCCGGGAGTGGGGCGACCCGAAGCACATTTCCACCCAGGCGCACGTGACGGGTCTGTACGCGGGATTGGAGAACACGGCTTTTCCCCCCGCGTCCCTCGAGGAATTGAGGCATCTCTACGAGACGGGATTCCGCCGATACGCCGTGGACATTCAGGCGCTCTTCGGCGGATTCGGCGGGGGAGCGGAGGAAAAACTTCAGGTCGTGCGGGCGATCCAACGACGCGGCGTTCCCGCGGCGCGCGTTCCGAATCCCGCCGCCGGCCATTTCCTGTATTGGTTTGAACACAATTTTGGTTTTGCGGAAACCCGAAAAGCGGCGCGCGAGGCGCGGAACGGCCCGTGGAGCGAGATCGCCATCTATGATCTCGACCAGTTCTTTCGGAGCGCCGACCCCGGCGACCGCGTCGGCAGGACTGAATCGCAGGGGACCACTGGCCTTGTCCGCTAATGGCCCGGTCCTTTTCTCTTGAGACCCCGGAATACACGGGAAAAGAGCCATTCCCACGCCGCCATCATCTTTCCATTGCGTCTGATTCGCGCGGCGTTAGGATGGAGTTTACGCTTTCATCGTGGGGGAAAGCCCTTCCATGAGCGCCGCCCCATCCCGCGTCCGCATTTACGAAGACGACAGCCAGGCGTGCCGCGCGCTGTCCCCGCACGCGAACGCGTAGCGGGCCGTGACCTCCATGATTTTGTCGAGGACGAGCGCCTTGGGGGTGTTCTCGACGCGCCCGCTGCGCACCGCGTCGTATTGAACCGGCAGGAACTGGCTAAGGAGCGTGAGCGGGATCGGGCCACGACGGAGGTTGGCAAAGAGCGCGGACAGGGCGCCTTGCACGGCGGGGTCGCCCCAGTAGTATCGTGACCGGTCGCTGAAGCTGTATTTGCGCGCCCGCCGCAGATCCGCCTCCTCGCCGCGATAGTAGTGGATCCAGTGCTCCGGTCGCTTGCGCATCGCTTCGTCCAGCGCAGCCGGGAGGTTGGACAGCGCGACCCCGGCGGATCTCGCCAGCCATTCTTCCTCGATGGCCGCGAGCGCGAACAGGGCTTCCCGCAGCGCAAACGTCAGCCACGGACCGACCTTGAGAAGGGCGAAGTGATCCTCGACCATCTGCTTCAGGGCGTCGCGCGTCTGATAATCGGTGGAGTGGGCCTCGTAGACCAGCTGAGGGCTGCGTTCGATCCATCGGGAAAGCGCCCGGGTTTTCGCGCGATCGTAGGGAATCACCGTGTCGTCGCCGAATTCGACCCCGGGCTGCACGACCACGGCCGCCACGCGTTCCCACGCGGCTTCGAGGCCCCGGGCAGCGAAGGCCTCACGGGTCAGGGCGACGGTTTCCTCGGCGTCGGCCGGCTGGGTCGTCTCAGATTCGGCCGCTTTGTTCTGGAGTCCTCCGGCTCGGGGGACCTCGGTGCCTACCACATAGCGCGCCGGGCGCAGGTCCGGCATTCCAAGGCAGGCCGCCTCGGCGGCTTCGCACAGTTCGCCCGTGCGGGCAGCCGCCGTCCCGACGTCGAGATAGGGACGACCGTCGAGAAAGTCGTCCGCGCAAGGCATGCTGGCATCGAGGTGGAGTTTTGAAAAGCCCGCCCGAACAAACGCCTGGACGAGCTCGCGCGCCTTCGTCAGGGCGGCCTCCGCAGGCTCGTGGCGCCAGACGTTCGGCCCGAGGTGGTCGCCTCCCAGCAGGAGCCGGTCAACGGGAAATCCCACCGACCGGGCCACGTCTTCGACAAAGGCCACGAACCTCTCCGGGGTCAGCCCGGAGTAGCCCCCAAACTGATTAACCTGGTTGGAGGTGGCTTCGATGCAGACCCATGCGCGGTCCCGCATCGCCTGGAGCATGCCGGCTTCCAGCACAAAGCGGTTGGCCGAACAGAGCGAATACATCCCCCGGGGTTCCCCGCGCTTCTGAGCCGCGACCACCTCCAACAGCGGGCTGGAGCGAGATGGCTGTCTCACGGGCGCCTCCGATCACGGTTCGTAAATGGCGACGCCCTGGACGACGCGATGGATCGTTCCGCCCGGGGTGGGATCGTCCGGCTTCAAACCGCAGGCCAGCGACTTGAAGACGGCGAGCATCTGGCCGACCACCACGTCGGTCATGACTCGATGCTCGTCCGCGACCGGATTTCCATCGGGGAACAACTCAATGACAGCGGAGGCGAGGCCGCGAAGCTCCGCGTCGGCCCGGTCGCAGATCAGCAACGTTCCGCACCCTTGCCGCTTGGCCTGGAGTTCCCGGAGCATGTCGATCTCATATCGCCGCACACGCGGGTCCGAAGCCAGCGCCGCCACGACGACGCACTCCGCGTTGACAAACACCTGCGGCCCGTGGCGAAGCCCGAGATACGAGTCGAACCGGCAGGCGACTTGCCCGGCGGTCATCTCCTGCATCTTCAGGTGGCACTCCTGCATCGTGCCGAACAGCGTGTTCGAGCCGAGGAAGCATGCCCGGTGGAACGGCAGGCCGGCGAAGTCCCGCACGACGTCGCCGTAGCCTCGAAGGACGCGCGTCGCCCCTTCGCCGAGGCGGACGGCCAGGTCGTGGAACGCCTCCGGCGCGTCCAGGAAGCACAGCCCCACGCCGGCCAGCGCCATGGTGGAGAAGGAACTGGTCATGGCCAGGGACTGGTCGTTCGTCTCCTCCGGCAGTTCCAAGACGAGCGATTGCCCGTCGGCGCGGGCCGCCTTGGCCAGAGCGCCGTCCTTGTTGCAGGTGATGACCATCTGGCGGGCCGACGGGGCCAATCGCCGGACCCGTTCGAACGTGGCCAGCGATTCCGGCGAATTGCCGGAGCGGGCAAAGGAAATCACCACGTACGGGTGGCCTGGGACCAGGGTGGTCGCCGCATGCGTCACCAGGTGCGTGGTGGGGACGGAAATCACCTCCCGTCGCAGCCCGCGGCGCAACGCATAGGCGATGGAATTGCCGATGAACTCCGAGGTCCCCGCCCCCGTCAGGATGACGACGGCTTCGCGGTCTCCGAGCGCCCCCGCCGAGACCAAAAAGTCGTGAATGCGTTGGCGGTTCCGGACGATCTTGTCCGCCGCCTTGACCCACACCGCCGGCTGTTGAGCGATTTCCGGCGGCGTGTATTCCACTCCCAATCGCTTCTTCTCGGCGGCCGGCAGACTCAACAACTCGTCAAGCGCGTTCATGGGCGCTTCTCCAGAAGGGCCACGACGTCCGCATGGGTCGAGCGGGCCGTGACGCCCCCGACGAACATGCAGCTTCTCGCCGCCACGGCATTCGCGAATCGGGCGGCGCCAAGCACATCCATCTTCTCCTCCAGGACGGCGAACAGGAAGCCGGCGTCGAAGGAATCGCCCGCCCCCGTGGTGTCGGCCACCTGCACGTCAACAGGCGCAACCCAACGCGGCTTTCCGTCGACGCACACCACGGCGCCGCGCGGCCCCGACTTCACGGCCGGGCAATGGGTTCGGGACGCCAGCGCGAGGCACGCCTCCTCCGGGGAAGAGGCGCGGGCAATGGACTGCGCTTCGTCCTGGTTGGGAAAAAACCAGGTCAGGAGGGGAAGCCACTGGTCCATGTGTTCCCATCTCTCCCGAACGTCCCACTGCGGATCGAGCGACGTCGTGATCCCCATCCGCTGGCACAAGGCGAGCAGGCGCCCGATGTCCGGCCGAAACCGCGTTTGCTGGTACGGGCCGGTGAAGTGAACGTGATGAAACGGCCGCAGGGTCTCGGCGTCGATGTCGTCGCCCCGGAATTCGGCGATCGTTCCGGGATAGGTCACCTGCGTGCGCTGGGAGCCGAGGATCAGGTTCACCGTCACGCCCGTTCTCGTTTCGCGGGTCCGCCGCACGAGATCGGCGCGGATCCCCAGCGCCGTCATCTCCTGAATCATGAAATCGCCGTAGGCGTCAGTTCCCGCCAGGCCGAGCAAGGACGAGTCGCCCCCCAGCGCGGCGTACGCGGCGGCGGCGATCACGGCGCTGCTGCCGGGCGCCACGTCGAACGATTGGCACGTGATCTCGCGGTCCGGGATCGGAAAACACTCCAATCCCCCCATGATGACATCGACGTTTATATCGCCAATAAAAAGCGTCTTGCGCATGGATGGCATGAGTCGCTGGACGATTGATTCCGGGCCGCGGCGCCTCCGCGGGCAGGCGGCGTACGCTAGGGCGGCGGGAAACCCGAGTCAATGGGCAATCGGAGTTAAGGGGACACCCTACTCAACTGCTCTCCACGCGCTAGTCCGTGCCCGTAAGACTCCATGCGGAAGGGGCGCCGGCTTGCCCTGCTCGCAGGAACTCATGCGGCTCTCGCCCATAGCCCGCGCGGCGCAGGCGGCCCGATCGCCCTTGAATCGCGGGTCCGTCCAATGGTAGAAGATCCTCTGGGAACTGGCAGTGGAGGTGTCGATCATGCGAGCCATTCGAGAAACAGTGACGGTGGAGCCCGATGGCGTGCTCCGGGTCCGCTCCCCGGAACTGCCGTGCGGCGCTTCGGTCGAGGTGATCGTGTTGGTCCCTGAAGGCGTGGCCAATCCCGAGAGCGCCCCGACTGAGAAGCGTAGCCTGCGATCCTTGTTCGGTTCGGGCCGAGGGTGTTTCAAGAGCGTGGAGGAGGTTGACGAGTACTTGCGAAATCTGCGCGGCGCGCCCGCTTGACGGACTGATGGCCGGAGGCAATTTCGACTTTGTGCGCCCGCGTTTTCCGCGGCAAAAAGGGTGGATGTTCATTGGAGGTTTCTGAAATGCTGGCAATTCGTAAGAAAACGGTGGTTCGGCCGGACGGCGTCATCGAACTGCGCTCCACGGAATTTCCAAGCGGGACTCCCGTAGAGGTGATCGTCCTGGCCGCCGACATTCCAACACGCGCCGAGGAGGCGCCGATGGAAGGCCAACCAATGAGCGCGATGATCGGCTCGGCCAAAGGCCTTTTCCGGTCTGTTCAGGAGGTGGACGAATATCTCCAACGGGAGCGGGACTCGTGGGACTCCTGAACGCCATCGTGGGCCGCCGCGTTTATCTGGACGCGAACATATTCATCTACGCTTTTGAGAAACTGCCAGAGTTTCAACAGGAAGTGGTCGACCTTTTCCACAGCTTTGACCGGGGCGATCTGGACGCCGTGACGAGCGAACTCACTCTTGCCGAGATCCTGGTCAAACCCTTCGCCGCCCAGTCCATCGAAATAGTTTCTGCTTACGAAAAGGCCATCAACAGCTCCCGCTCTCTTGAGGTAGTCCCCGTCGACCGCGCCATTCTTGTCCAAGCGGCGCGCCTGCGCGCCAAGGCGAAATTGCGGCTGCCAGACGCCATCCATCTGGCGACCGCGCTTCGAGCGAAATGTGGGTCTTTCCTAGCCAACGACAAGAGGATGCCTCGCGTGGAGGGCATTGAACTGGTTCAGGTGTTCGAGGCGGCGCAATAGCAAAGGAAGTTCGTGCCCATGACCTCCGACTCGACTCGTGTCCGCATTTACGAAGACGACAGCCAGGCGTGCCGCGCGGTGGCCCAGCGCGTCGCGGCGCGGATTCGCGAGCGCGCCGCCGAGGGCCGCGCGGCGGTCCTCGGCCTGTTCACCGGCCACACGCCCGTCAATCTGTATCGCGAGTTGATCCGCCTGCATCGCGACGAGGGGCTGGACTTTTCGCGGGTGGCCACGTTCAACCTCGATGAGTATTGGCCGATCGACCCCAACGCGCTCCAGTCGTACAACGCCTGGATGCGCAACACCTTCCTGCGCCACGTGAACATCCGACCGGAACACATCCACATCCCGCGC
>JAPLSS010000752.1 GCA_026398515.1 Candidatus Sumerlaeota bacterium
CGATGGTCGCGGGCGGCGGCGGGTTCCAGGGGTCCTTGTAGACGTCCCGCCAGCGCACGGCCCCCTCAACCCCCAGCAGCCCCACGGCAATGGAAGCCAGGAGGACGATCCACTTCGCGTTGAGCGGTTTCAGCTTCCTCATCGCCCAATCCCCGCACGCGCCAAGGCGATTCTTGAAGACGGCTCCAAGAACCTGCCGGAGTTCGCGGTTCCGCCTTTAGGCGGCCGGGGGAGGTCCGCGGTCGGACGATTCGCCTGAGCGCCGCCTGAAGGCGGGATTGCGAACTCAAACGCCCCATTCTCATCGGCCCCAAGTGAGCCGAAGGCTCGCAATCGCTCTCCTGGGCAAACAGAAAAAGCCCGCACGCGCGGGCTTCGCCACAGCGTTGGGATTCTGGAGCGGGAAACGGGATTTGAACTTAACTTTGCCATTGAAAGTCCCGTAATTTCAATGCCCCAGGACGCGGCAGGCCTCGTCGGACGTCGCCGAATAGGAATCCTCGCGCAAGAACCACAGGCAACGCCCTCGGTATTCATCCACCAGCGCGTTTACTTCTTGCAGCATCGCCGAAATCGCATCGTCATTCATCGCCATCGACTTCTATCACGGGATTATCCGAATGACAAGCGGTCAGCGGGCCGCCTCTACCGAGGCAGGTCGGCTTTGCGGATCGAGCTTTGGAGGCCGGAGAATTCCTTCGTGGCGACGCCGTAGCCTTTCACGCCGGCGGGGGTTGGATCGACATAGAAACGGTCGGCCAGCGGGGCTTCGGCCAGGACCGCCGATTGACCGTCTTCCAGGATCCGATAAATCACGAAGCCCTTCGTTTCCTTCGCCCGCGCCAGCTCCCAAGCGATGCGGCAACCGTTGCCTTCGCGCGTGACCGTGAGGCTCTTCACCTCGTCGGGGTCGCGCGCTTTCACCACGTACGCTTGGGGGAGATCCTGGCCGTGGTTATTCGAGTTGAAGACGACCTTCGTTCCGTCGGGCGAGAAGGCGGGGTGTGGATGCGTGTTTTGATCGCTGGTGAGTTTGGAATTGTGAGGGACGAGCGGAGTAATCTTCCCCGACGCCAGTTCCACCATGGAGATATAATTCGTGAACTCTCTCTCCACGCCACTGGAGTCCGTTGCCTTGTACTTGCCCCCATCGAACACCACATACCGACCGTCCTGGGACCAACTTTGATGTCCGCCCAATCCCTTGATGTGCTGGAGCATCTTGCCTGTGCGGTCGACCACGGATAATCCGTCTTTGTCGAAGTAACTCAGCCGGGCGCCGTCCGGGCTCCAATCGGGGTGTCCTGCCACGCCTTTGACCAGCGCCCGCTGCTCGCCCGTCGAAACGTCCAGCATGTAACTTACCCGATCTTCACGCGCCTTGGGATCGTCCGTCTCCGTATTGCAGAAGACCGAGAGATCCGGGTTCTTGGTGAACCGCACGCGGTGGACCGGGGCCGGCAGGGGAACGTGGGTCACTTCGCGGTCGTGGATCGAAACGATGAGCACGTCGCTGACTCCGCCCAACCCCGGGATGAGCAACAAATGATCGCCGTCGGGGTGCGGCACGGCCAAGTTCAGGCGGCCGGGGACGGAAAGCAACCCTTCGTCCGCGTTCGTGCGGACGTTATGCCGGCGCAGCGTGGTCGTGGTCTCCGCGTCGTCATAGACGATGTAATACAATATGTCGGGGTCCTTGGCGTCCCATTGCCGGTATTTGTTCTTCTTCACGTAGCGGAAGTCGTTCAGGATCTCCAGCGGGATCGCCAGGCGCCGCTCGGCGCTCCCGATCTCGCCCGCCAGAAACGGCGCTTTGATGGGCTTCTTTGCGTTCGCCGGCTGATCCACTCCAATGATCAACAGGAGCGAGCCATTGCAGTTCCAGGCGGGGATATCATAGTACTGATGGTCGGTTTGTTTCATGCCTGGCAACGCCAGCCAGCAGTTCGCCGCTGGGGCCGCGCCGAAAAACGCCGGGGTGGCGCCGAGCCAGAGCGCCAGGGCGAGTAGGATAGACACGTGCGGCATTGGTCTTCTCATTATGTAAAGCCCTTCCCTGAAGAACATCGTATATTGGGAGATCGACTCATCATGTGAATCGTCCCCGCCGAATTCTGCGCACGCAGGCTCGAACGTTCTGACACGAAGAAATGTATGGTACGGGAAAGTGAAGATCAAGATCAACCATCGCGGACCGCCTCCCTCCACGGCCGATAGCCGCCTCGATTCCCCGAACGGTCCAGCCCAGAATCGTCCTGCCTGTGGTCGCGGAGGAGTTGAAGTCTCTTCGTGGGACGAACGCCTTTCGATTGATGGTGGCGACGCTCACGCCGCTTTCAACCGCCAGCGTGGACAGGTTCAGCGTCTGGGAGCAACGGGCCGCGAGAAGTGGAAGAAATCGTTCGAACACCCGCAGGCGTCCGTCGTCGTAGAGCGAGCGGATGTCCCGTTCCGGATACGTGGCGACGTAGGCCCCATGTCAGCGCGTGGGATCGAGGCGCCGCTGGAGAATCGGCTCCGGATGCGACCCGCGCGGGCATGCGTCCACAAGAACGGTTCGCGGCGCCGGTCGATGCGCATCTTGATGCGCGGCAGGAGAGAGGGCGCGTATTGGATCTCGTCGATGACAACGCGGGGGCCGGCCTCGTCGAGAAGGAGTTCCGGATCCGTCAGCGCCAGCTGGCGCAGGGGCTTGAGCGGTTCTCATTCAGTCGAAGCCACTCGTCTAGATCGTTTCTGGCGGCAAGAAGGTCTGGGGACCCTGGCCTCTACTGTCCTCCCGGCGACTGCATGCTCTTGACGGTGGGCGAAGAGGTCATGAGGTCGGACACGAAAATGGAAAGGGACAGCAACCACGCCGTGGTCGAGCGAGCACACGGGGATGTTCTAGTCGCCGGTTTGGGGATCGGGATGATCCGGATTCCTGGCGACAGATGACGTTTTCTCTTGCGGGTTCCGCAAAGATGAACAGAATTGTTGACTGATGCTCGGGGTCTCTCGACGGGAGAGGCTTGTAGTTGAGGGGCGGGAATTGGGCCGGAAAATGGCCCCAGTCCGTCAGAGTCCCGGCGTAGAGGAACCAGCGACGGAAGTCCCTTACGTTTCACTCCCACCATGATCAAGCAGGAACTCACCGATGACGACGCTCGGAGAATCGCCAACCAGCCAACCCGCGGATCGAGAGGCTGAGCCCCAGGCCGAACTCCAGATCGAAATGGCGCTTGACACGACCGTCAGCTTCGCCATGCGGCAGAACGACGTTCCTGTCGTCAAGGCGCTTAGGCTGAGGAATCTTGGCGACGAGCAGGTATCGGGTCTACGAGTCCGCCTTACGAGCGAACCCGATGATTGCGCTCACCACAGGCCATGCGTTCGCCGGCGTCTGGGTACGAGTGGTTTGCCGACTGCGCGACGGACGATGCCGCCAGGGTGCGGAAGCGCGTGGATCTCGGGGAGATGTGCGTATTCGAAATCGCCATGATCGCCTCGGATCAGCGTGCGGAATTCGCCCGCGCCGTCGAGGCTGGCCAAAGGCTATTGAAGGACAATGACAGTTTCTAGTGCGCTATTGACGTCAGCCGCTTCCGATGCGCCACCACAAGGACGTGGGATGCCCAATGAGAGCGGACGAACCAAGCCGCCCAAGCGGCCTCGGAGCTGATCGAGTCTTGCGCTGTGGAGGCCGTGGGCCGCGCAATACGTCGAAATCTGAGCGTCAGCGCGGCCTCGATGAACCAACCATCCCTCGAACGAGCAACGCGCGCGGTTCACGCACGTCGCGTTGCGGTCCTGGCAAGAGTGCGACTGCCACATACTTATGGGTTAGTCCCAAAGAGTGATCCGCTCGATCCACTCCATCGCCAAAAGGCGCGCCATCCCCGGTCGTTTTTCTTCTGCCGATGACTGCAAAATCGACCGTTAGATGGCCAGAGAGGATCTCCGCGAATTCATGCGCGTGACCGCATCGGGCTTCCATCAGGATGGAGAATGGGGGCAAGGCAGCTATCATACCTTTGAGGGATGCATTAGAATAAAAACCGATTGCGTGGATTTCGCTTGCACCACGGGCGCATGGGGCATTATTATCATTGTGATTCCTAGAACCATTGCCCGTCTGGCGATTAGTTCTCTTTCAGTCTATCGCTGTATGACAGACGAGGGACGATCCGGTGGGGCCGACTGGGCCGGCAGATCGGGTGTCGCAATTGCGAGCATTCCACGTTTTCTCTGGCGAAGCCGGAGCGAGCAGAACTCGGAGTGCCGCGGCGTTGCAGGGCTTGAAGCCATGATTCCGTCCCACATCCCTGAGCGAAGGCCAGAAACCGTGCCCTTGGGGTTTTCTCACGACCCGCTTGACGCCTAGGCGTTGGACCTGGGCATCTGACGGGTTCATCTGAAGGGGTGCGTCGAAGAACTCGCCAGTTCGAGCGCTTCGCTGAAAGGCATGCGTTCCGGCAGACTGCGACACACCCGATGCCGCCACTCTTGTCATGCGGCTTAGGGCGCTTCGGTTGGCTCGTGGGAGGGAGTTCCCAACATGGAGAGAATCCTGATTGTCGATGACGACGCCAACAGCCTTGAAATGCTGGATCAGGAACTTCAGGAAGCAGGGTTTGAAACGCGCCTGTGCGTCTCGGGCGAAGCCGCGCTCGACGCCATCCGGGGGGGAGGCATCGACTTGATGCTTCTGGATATCATGATGCCGGACGTGAGCGGCCTGGATGTCCTGCGGCGCCTGCGCGAACAATGCACCATGTCCGACCTGCCGGTCATCGTGGTCACGGCCAAGGACCACAGCCGGGACGTCGTGGAGTCTCTAACGCTGGGCGCCAACGATTACCTGATCAAGCCGATCGACATTTCTGTGCTTCTGGCCCGGGTGCGCACGCAGTTGAGTCTGCGCCGGCTGATTCGGATGAAGGACGAACTTGTCCAGATTGCCAGCCACGACCTAAAAGGGCCCCTCATGATCATTATGAGTTACGCCGCCCTCATGGAGGAACGTATCCCCGGGGGAGCGCCGGCCATCGAAGAAGTGCGCCGGTTCGCCCGTCGCATCCGCGCTCAGGCGCGTGACATGGGGCGCCTGATTGAGGACCTTCTGGATTTCCAGGTGATTGATGACGGAACTCTGAACCTGTTCCCCAAGCCCTTCGATCTCAACCGACTGGCGGAGCGGGTTGTCGACGACTACATCCTGCCGGCCGCCGAAAAGGGGATCGGGATTTCGTTCAAACGCGGAGCCGATCTTCCGCCGATTGAAGCGGATGAAACGCGCATCCAGCAAGTTCTGGAGAACCTGGTGGGCAACGCCATCAAGTTCTCGCCCGAACAAAGCCGAACGACAGTCAGCACGTTCGCACTCGATGGCTCGGTCGGCGTGGAAGTGGCCGATACCGGCCCCGGGCTGCGGGAATCCGATTTGGAGAAAGTGTTCGTGAAATTCGCGCAGTTAAGCAACCGCCCCACGCGAGGCGAAAAAAGCCATGGCATCGGCCTGGCGATCTGCAAGCGACTGATCGAAATGCACAATGGCGAGATCGGAGTGCGCAACAATCCCGAAAGAGGCGCAACGTTCTGGTTTCGGCTTCCCATTGACCCAGGCAATCAGGCGCACTGAGTTATTCGGTTCGGGGCGGAATTCGTCTCAGGAGGTTGGGGCTTTGCGGCTTGAGCATGTGGGAATGAGGGGAGTGGAGAAAGCGCGGGCAAAACGATTGCGCCACGAGGAGTTCGTTCGCGTCCTCCTCGCCCGTGGTGGCGGTCGCGTTTCGAGAGTCGAGCATGTCGTCCCTGGACGTTTCCTGTTGAACATCCAGGAAGCATAGACGGTAATGGCAGCGAGATGGTTTGGCTCCAGGGGGAAGACGCCTATGCGCGCGCTGATATTGGATGACGACGCCATCGCCAGAGAACAAACGGCGAACACCCTCCGCGCTGTGGGAGTTCAGGTTGTCGGCAGTGACAGCGGCCAAGCCGTTCTGGCTGCCGCGGCCTCGGCAGCGTTCGCAGTGGCCGTGGTCGAGACCGCCTTGCCGGGGGAATTGGGATGGGACATCATCCACCGCCTGCAGAGAATCTCGCCCGACACGGCGGTCATCATCTACACCTCGCAACCCTCGATGGAATCCTGCATTCGGGCGATTCGCAAGAGGATATTCGACTACTTCAAAAAGCCGGAGGACCTCCAACTGCTGGCAGCAGCCGTTTTGGAGGCCATGAAAACGGACCGGCGCGCCGCCGCCGAACAAATCAATCCTCGGACAGCATCGGCTCGGTCCGGCGCCCGCCCGATGCCCCGTTCATCCGGCGAACGCCCCTCCCCCTCTCCAGCCCTCTTGATCGGCAGGAGTCCAAGCATCGAGGGAGTGCGTCAGGCCATTGCCTTGGTCGCTCCGACCAATATGACCGTGTTCCTCCGCGGCGAAAGCGGAACGGGCAAGGACGTCGCCGCGCGGCTGATTCACGAAATCTCGGGGCGCGCCCCGAACGGCCCTCTGGTCAAGGTCAACTGCCCCGCCGTTCCCGAGGCCCTTCTGGAATCCGAAATGTTCGGCCACGAGGCCGGGGCTTTTACGGGCGCGGACCGCGAGAAACCGGGCCGGTTCGAAATCGGCGACGGCGGCACGGTGTTCCTCGACGAGATCGGCGAGATGCCCCCGGGCTTGCAGGTCAAACTGCTGCAAGTCATCGAACACAAGCGGTTTACCCGGCTGGGCGCCAAGAAATCGACCCAGGTGGACGTGCGCATTATCGCCGCGACCAATGCGCCGCTGGAATCGATGCTCGAAACGGGCCGCTTCCGTCGGGACCTGTTTTACCGGTTGAACGAGTTTTCCATCGAACTGCCCCCCTTGCGCCAGCGCCCCGAGGACATCCCTTTGCTGGCCGCGCATTTTCTGTCCCGGTACGCGGCGGATTTCGGCCATCCCGACCTGTTGCTCTCCAAACCCGTTTTGGAGCGCCTGCGCCAGGACGCCTGGCCAGGCAACGTTCGTGAACTGGAGGCCGTCATCCGCCGCTACGCCCTGAGCGCGCGCGAAGACTCGATCCTGAACGGCTTGGACCGCCCGCGCGCAGGCGAAAGCCAGACTCTCGCCGCGCCCTCCTCCTCCGTCGACGCGTTTCGGCAAAGCGAGATGGCCTTGATCACGGCCGCGTTGATCGACGCGCGCTGGAACCGGCGCAAGGCCGCCAAGTCCCTCGGCGTCACCTACAGCGCCCTGCGCTACCGCCTCGACAAGTACGACATAACGCCGCCCGGACCGGACGGCAGCGCGCCGCCACCGTTGTGGTTCTCTCCTCATGCGAGCGAGGTGCTGTAGCGCAGCAACTGTTGACAACAAAGATTGAGACGGGGCGGCACTCTGCAGGCTCCCGGCCTTGCTCGAGCGTCGGCCAATTGGCGTCGCGAGCGTTTGCATCTCCAGTTTTCTCAGCGCCATGCCAAAAGCAGAATCCTTTTCGCCCTGAAAGGTCTGCTTCGGCATGCCACTTGCTCGACTCAACCCTGTCAACCTATCGTCTAATCTGATGATTCAGACGGCAGCAGCGACCCTCGGGTGGAAGAATGGCCTGGCGGTTTGAGGCCTCGTCCGCGGAGGGCGAAGTCGTGTCTTGGGGGTCTTTCTCCGACGCGCGCGCCAAAAATGGCGCCTGCGCGCTAACGGGGAGGTTGTTGCCGGTAACAGGTTCAAGGAGAACCGGCTAACTCACTTGTCCCATTCCAGCAGGGACGCTCGATGTCAAGTGGAGGGACCGCCTGCGCCCGAGCCTGTCGGGCCAGAGGAAATCCGCGTGCCGAATCAGGGCGCTGCCGGCATGGCGCGCCCGAGGGCCACGGCGAGTCCCCGGAGCGAGGAGCGTCCATCATGGTTCGTGGACACGTGGATATGGAGTGGTTGCTGGACTATCAACTGCGCCTGGCCATTCGCTACCTGCGGGTTCTGTCTGTGGTCATGGTGGCGGCCGGCGATTCAGCGATTCGGATCGGAAGCGCGCTGAAACCCAATGTGCGCGGATGCGACGAGTTTTTCGACTTCGGCGAATGGGGCGTCATCGTCATGGCTGAAACCAGCCTGGCGCAGGCCCTCAACGCCGTCAACCGCTTTCGCGATCTGTGCCGCAGCGACGTCGACGTGCGCTACGCGGCGGGGTCGTTTCCCAACGACGGCAAAACGGCGACTCGGCTTCTATCGAACACCTATGAGCGCCTGAAGCAGGCGCAGAAGCTTGGACCCGGGGCCGTGGTCGCCGCGGGCGAGCCGCTTGGAAGCGGATGATCTTCCTTCTGGAGCGTTGAGCAAAGGTCAGGGAACGGCGTTGGTAAGAACGATGAGTGACACTGGCAATACGACATGAAGAAGAATCGGCCACCCCGTCTCATGCGTTCATCGTCCCACGAATATTCAGAGGCGCGCTTGGCGCCCGTCCTTCTCCTGGCGTCGATCCTGGCCGCTTTCACGCTTTCGGCGCAAGCGGGGGATACGGGCGGGGCGCCTCGCTTGGGGACTCCGCCTTCGATGCTCGTCGCCAGGGCGATGCTGAACGAGGCGCCGCTGGCCCAGGCGTTGCCCGGGAGCCTTGGAGCGGGTGGGATTCCGTCGGCGCAACCGGGCGCGGCAGGAGCAACAGCGGATTCAGCCGGGCCGCCGTCGCCGAAGGCGGCGGGGGGCGCGGCGCCGCTGAACTCCTCCCTGGCCGGGTATCCTTCGTTCAACGTGGGATACGAGCCGGACCGCCTGCCGGCGCAGATCACGTCGCGGCCGGGGACGTATCCCGTCGGGCAAAAACTGCGCGTGACGGTCGACTCCGAGCTTGGCGGCTGGCGTCTGGGGCTGAAGGCCACTTTCCTGACCCTGAAAGAGAGCCAGAAGATCGACCCCGACGAGGTCCGTTGGCGCGCTCCCAGCGGCGAGTGGCTGCCTCTCCACCAGTTCCAGGACGTGGTGATCAACGGAGCGCCCGGCCGGACCGTTCGGGAGCTGGAGTTCGCGCT
Source organism: Candidatus Sumerlaeota bacterium (assembly GCA_026398515.1). Classification (GTDB taxonomy): domain Bacteria; phylum Sumerlaeota; class Sumerlaeia; order JAPLSS01; family JAPLSS01; genus JAPLSS01. The sequence goes on from JAPLSS010000752.1 coordinate 8,999, forward strand.
CATCACCGGCAAGGTCCACGAGCCGGGCGATTACGAGGGGTGGCTGGACCTGGTCTGGCAACACCCGCAAGGCGAACAAAGCCCGCTGATCAAAGTCCCGTTCGGGGTCGCCGTAAACTGCCAGGTCGATTTGTCGATGGCCGGCAACAAAGTCTACTTCCACGTGGGCAACCCGATGCAATCCGACGCCAAGATGGACGCTCTGATCGAAGGGCATATCCAAGCTGACGCGGCGACGTGGCTGCAAATCGAAGCCGCGGCCGCCGGGGGACGCTACGACCAGCTGCCGTTGGCCAAGCCGGCGGGGAACACGACGCCCAAACCCTGCACGGCGATTCCGATGGAATGGAAGCTGGGCGAGGGCGGCGGCGGGTCGATGCGCAAACCGGATTCGACCGGAGGCCACGATTCGCAGGCTTCGTGGCTCCTGCGCGGCACGCCCGGCGAAACGGACTTTCGCATCCAATGCGGCTTGCGCCCGGAGAACTCCCAGTCGCCGGGGGACTACGGGATGCAGTTGCTGGTGACCCTGGCGCCGACGCTGTAGGCGCCGGACAGGAAGGGTTGAGAAGGGAATAGAGATCATTGCCGGCCGTGCGCGCGTTCGCCGGGACTGGCTCCATGGGCCGCCAGGAATCGAAAAACAACCAGCTTTTGCCTCATGATCGAGGGGCTGGCGGTCCATGGGGCTGTTTCCGGTGGGAGGCAAGTCGGCGCACGAGAGTCACGGTTCGCCGTCGTGCCGCCGAGGCCGGTTTTGTAACTGAATGGTTTATCGACCTCTTCCGGAAGGAGGTGATGCGAGTCAGTCAGACGCGGGCGGCGTGGGAGACAGTGGCTGGTTTTCCGCCGTCCTGATCAACTCGACAGCTCTGCAAAGCGCGCGCGGCCCGTTCCCCCCGCGTCCGCGCTTTGGCCGTGAGACCCAAACGGGAACAGAACAACGTGGATGGCAATGATTCGCTCTTCTCAACCTGGTCGCCTATAGAGGAGCGGGGAGCCAATGGCGAACCCGACCACGAAAAACCCACTCTTCTAGGAGATAGAACAATGAAGAAAGCACTCGTACTCATGGCGGCCTTCGCCATCATCGGCCTTTTGGCGACGCAGGTTTCTGCGGCGCCTGGCGATTATGCTAACACGCTGTACGGCCAGGAAGGCACCGCTGCGGACGGCTATGGCGCCATCAACGCCACCGGCCATGGCCCTGCCGGTCCGAGCGCCAACTACTTGAACTGGAAGTGGCAGTCGGGTTCTGGCGCCGTTTCGGAAGTCTACAGTTGGGACGGCGATGCTTGGCTGGTGATCAGCCAGACAGGTGACGAGGCAATCGAAGTGGAAGCGGACATCGAAATGTTCTGGTCCGAAACGACGGCGAACAACAAAATCTACTTCCACATCGGCAACCCCAGCACCTTGTCGGACAATGACAGGTTGGCCTACGTTTCCGGCACTTATGCTGGCAACCATCCGATGTATGTTGGCATTTCCTTCGAGGGAACCAGCAAGAATGCAGGGTCCTTCGAACTCGCCACGGGCACTGTCAAGGACGGCATGGTCGGCTCGGTTGACAATCACGGCACCGTCATCACCGACCAGAAGTTCGACATCAGTTTCTGTCTCTCCATTAACGGTGGGCCTTGTATTTATCCCACCTCCTTTGGCGATGGCGCTCATGGAACGGAGCCGGCCTGCCTGTGGTGGAGCCCGACAGCCACCGACATGATAAATCAGCTCCATGGCTACATGGTCTGGTGTGTCACCATCCACCCGAAGATCGACCAGGCTGACGGCAACTACGCGCTGGATCCCGTCCTGGTCAGCGCTCCCGTGCTCTAAGAGATGCCTGGGCATGAGAGACGTGGCGCCGTGAGGCGCCTTGCAAAGAGCCAAGGGCAGGCCGCTTCAATACGTGCGGCCTGCCCGCTTCTTTGACTTCACCGGGAGGTAGCGCCACAGAGGCAAGGAAAGGGCTCTGGCTC
>JAPLSS010000931.1:0-5562 GCA_026398515.1 Candidatus Sumerlaeota bacterium
ATTTGGTTCGGGTCGATCCGGCCGATCACCTGATAGAAGTCAACAATGACAAACGCGTCTTTCACTATCCTGACCTCAGTACCGTGCGCCCTGTGATTCCGCCTCTCATCCGTCATGCGACGGTCTGTCTAATTCCGGCTGGTCCAAACTAGGAAAATGCGACTGGACGAACGCCTGGAAGGCTTCGCCGACGGGGCGCAGGGAGCCGTCGGGGTTGTTGAGAGCGTGGGGCTTGGCAGGGGCCGGCGTCGAAACGGTCTGCAAGACGGACGGGGCATGGCGAGGCGGAAACGCACTACTGACGCTCTTCCCCCGATATCACCTTCTGTTGAGAGCGATCTTCGGGCGGCGCCGAGAGGAGGGGAAAGGGCGATGCACTCGGCAACTCCTCCGCCCGTGCTTGAGTCCGCCAGACGATATGCGCTATCTCCCCCATACGGTCTACTAGGGGCTTTGCATCTTTGCCAAACTTCCCCAGAACAACACCAGCATCTCCTATGAGCCCCCAGAACGAATCCAAGGACGACATCTTCTTGTGCAGTTCTCTTTGCAGGGCCTCGAGTTTGGCGAGAACCCTGGCCTTGTGCTTTGCATCGAACAATTCGCTGGACGAGATCCGATCGCGAAGGTCGTTGATCAGAGTCTGTATCCGCTCAAGGTCGCCGTCGGAAAATTCAAATACAAACCCCTTTCCGAATCGGCCCCGGTATTTCTCCCTGGCCTCTGCCAGAGCTCCTTCCAGCCTGAGAACCTCCATTTCCCCCTCGTATCCCGTATAAACAGAATGAAAGCATTGCTGGATTACGGAAATATTTTTCAGACGATCCGTTCCTAGAGATGGAGCGTCGAAAGGCAACCCTGTGGCCTCCATGAAGACCTCTAGAGCTGCAAAATCATCCAGGTAGGTGGCGTAATGGCGTAAGTCAGCTCCCGACCCGTGGGACTTGTCCCAATTGAGGAAATGCTCGCACATCGCATACGCAGCCTTCACCGGATCCGCGGGAAGTGCATCCAGAAACTTGTCATCAAACATCGCTTGCCTCCTTATTCAATCAGACAATCGATTGTCTGAGATATTCACCATTCCCGCAAGCCAAACCTACACTTCCTGATACCACCCCATCCCTTGCAGCCGCGCTTTGATGTCGGACGGGCAGCCGCGGTCGGCGGCGATCAGGTCGCCGGCGTCGGCCTGCGGCAACGACGCGCAGTAGCGTTCCAGCTCCAGCCGCATCTTCTTCGCCACGTCGGGCTTCTCGCCGATCAGGTTGCGCCGCTCCTTGGGATCGCTCTTCAGGTCATACAACTCATCGCGCAGGTCCGAGCGCCAAATGTATTTCATCCCGTCCTTGCGCCACGCCTTGACCGCCGGGAGAAAGACGCGCGGGTCGGCGTCGGGGTCCGCCTTGATCATGCGCCAACCCATGTGGACGCTCTTCTGATACTCGGTGAGGGTGAAGTCGCGCTTCGGCTTGCCTGCCGCCGCGCCGACGAGGCTGAAGCCCTGCGACTGCGGGAAGTCGAAGCCAATGATCTCGGCCAGCGTGGGCGCGATGTCGTGCGTTTGCGTCGGCGTCGCCACGCGCGTCCCCGCCTTGAAGGCCTTCGGGTAACGAACGACGAGCACCACCTTGATCAACTCCTCGTAAACGCAGAGATGATGCGTGAAGTGGTCGTGCCCGGTGACCGCGTCCTGGTGCTCGCCGAACATCTCGCCGTGATCGCTCATGACGATGACGATGGTGTTATCGAGGAGTTTGCGCTCGCGCAGCGCGTCGATCAGCAAACCCAGATGGCTGTCGGCGCCGGCGGTGTCGGCGTCGTAGAGCGAATGCAAAACGGCGCGGTCGCGCTCCGTGAAGTGATAGCGATTGAGATAGACCTGCGCCATCGCTCCGTTGAGCCGCTTCTGCTCTTCGTCGGTGATGTCCGGCAGGGCGAACCGGGAGCGGAACGGTTCGCGCGGCAGGAGCGGCATGTGCGGGTCCATCACCTGCACGTACATGAAGAAGGGCGGCGCGTCGGCGGCCTTGGCGTTGAAATCGAGCCATTGCGTCGCGCGCGCGATCCGCCGGCGCGAGGCGTCGAAGTAGTCGGGCAGCATCTTGATCCCCGCGCCTTCGGGGATCTGCATTTCGCGGAACCCCTTGCGCGAGTCCCAGGTGTATTTGTTGCCGAAGAAGCCGGCGGTCAGGTAGCCCATGTCGCTGAGAATTTCGGCCAGCGTCGCCGGCTTGTCGTTGAAGCCCTCGTAGGCCGCGCCGGCGCCGTGGCTGACGACGTGCATGCCGGTGAACATCGAGGCCACCGCGGGCAGCGTCCAGATCGCCGGCGAGATGTTGTCGAGGAAGACCGCGCCCTCGGCCGCCAAGCGGTCGAGATGGGGCGACGTGGGCTTCGCATAGCCGTAGCACCCGAGATTGTCGGTGCGTTGCGTGTCCAACATGAAAATCAAGACGTTCGGTTTGCCTTGGACGTTCATAAGACCGCTCCTTGAGGAAGTACCCGTATGTAATGACGGCTTCAGCCCTTGCGTTCGGAGTGACGGCTTTAGCCGTTGGATAACGCCTAAAGGCGTCACTCCGAACGAATGATCCCGGCGCTCGGCGATCTTCCTATCGAACCCACGCTCAATACGCAAGCCTTCGGAAGTCCGGGATCTTGTGAAAGGTGATCATGTCGGTGTTGTGCGCGTCGCGGGCCTGCTCGTCGCCCGAGCGGCTGAGAATGAGGAGGTCTTCGCCGTCGATGGCCATACTGGCGTAGTGGCGCGAGGCCTTCTCCACGGGGCCCACCGCGACGAGGCCCGCGAAACACCAATCCATGCAGTTGCGCGAAAAGTGCAATTGCAGCCGCCGCCGTTCGTTGTTCGGCAGGTTGTAGCGGCCGTTCAGTTCCTCGGGCGCCGGCAGGCGGTCGGGGCGCGTCATGCTATCGGTGGGTTGGGTGCTCAGCAGCCAATAGAGCTGCGTCGTCTCGTCATAGAGAATGTGGAAGCGCATCTCGCCGCCGGGGCATGGGACATAAACGATCTTCTTTTCTGATGGAACGGTCTCGAGCATCGTGGTCATCGAGCCATCGTCGCTTTCCACCACCTTGGCGATTGCGGCCAGGCCCGTGCCGCCGGTGTGGGCGCGCATCCAAAGGTGAAAGGTCTTGCCCTTCGGCTCGAACCAGATGTGGTTCGGATCGACGAACTGGACGACGTTCGTCTCAAGCCAGCCGATCGGCGAGCAGGAGCGTCTTGGCGCCGCGAAGAAGACGTTGGGATAGAACGCCGGATAGAATGGCACGCCGAATCCGTCGAGTTCTCGGTCTTTGACCGCATCGTGGAAGAACAGTTCCGAGGCGAAGGTCCAGCTCTCGCGCTTCGTCAAATCGTCGCCAGTGCGCGCGCGCAGGAGGACCGGGGCGATCTCGCTCACCGGCCAGCCTTTGACCTTGCGTTGCTCCTCGCGCTCCATCACGAGGTAGAGGCGCCCGTTGGCGTAGTGAACGTTGCACGCCGATTGATGCCATTTCTGACCATGCGTCAAGTAGGCCGGCGCCGACCACGTCTCGCCCCAATCGTCGGAACGAACAACCATCAAGTCGCCGGAGTGGCCGAGGATATAGAGCGAATCCCCCGCCACGAACGGACGCGCGTGCTGGAAGGGGAAGTTGTCGCGATGCGCCCACGTGCGCCCGTCGTCGTCGCTGGTGAAGACCCGCCCGCGCCAGACCCACTTGGGATTGCCTGTGGCGCGATGCGCTTCGGGGAGTTTCGCCGCCCCGGCGCCGCCCCAGTCCATGGTCGCGATCAAGCGGCCGTTGGGACAGACCGCCAGCCCCGGCGTGAAGCAGTAGAGATTCTTGGGATCCGCGGAACGGCAAACTTCCACATAGTCCTGCGCCAGCGGCTGGACCTTCCACTCGGCAAGGCTCATCGAACTCTCTCCCACTGGAAATGAGGCGTATAGCATCGCCATTCCAAGGACCTTCCACCCGGCAAGGCTCATCGAAACCCTCTCCCCCTCACTCGATTGGCGGCAACTGCGCCTGGCCGCGCACTTGCGCGCGATACTTGTCATAGAGGTCGCCGATGAGGCCGGCTTTCTCGCCTGGGCGCCTCTCCACGTAGGCCCCGCCGAGGTGAAAGCACGCGCAGCCGCCGGCGCAGATGCCCGTCGCAACGGCCCGCGGCATGTCGAGACCGCCCTTTTCGCCTTTCGACATTTGCATGGCCAGGGATGCAAGAACGCCGCCGACGAAATTGTCGCCGCAGCCGGTGGTGTCGCCGCGCAGATCGGGATTCGCGGCTCGGCGGCGGGCGATCTCCGCGGAAATCGGCAGCGTCGCGAGCTTGCGTTCTCGAAACAGAGCTCCATTGGAGTAGTAATAAACCGGCTCGGCGCCCTGCGTGATGGCGAACGACGAAACGCCGCTATCCATGAAGCGCCGGCAGGCCTCTTCGACCGTTTCGGCGCCGGCGATGCGCAACGCCTCCTCGCAATCGGTGATCAGCAGATCGGTGCGGCGCAGCGTTTCCGGCGTGTCGCCCAACGGCCAGGCGCCGCCAGGATTGGCCTTCTCGTTGCGGAAGTCGAAGACAGTGGAGACCGCGGTGACGCAGCCCTTCTCGCGGCCGCGCGCGACGAGTTCGGTCAGATGATCGTGGAGTTGCGGTACAATGCCGGTGGCGCCGAACAGCACGATGTCCGACGCGTAAAACGAATCGGGCAAGTCGCTGGGGCCGATGTGCCACGACGCGCCGATGTTGTTGATGAACGTCCGCTCGCCGTGGCCGCCGGCATAACTCGGATCGGAGAAGACGGTAGTGAACGGCGTGGAGCCGTGGATCGTCCGGTAGTGGTCGATGTTCAGGGGCATCTTCGAGAGGATCCGGCGCAGCCGCTCGCCGACCCAGTCGTCGCCCATGACGCCATAGTACGCGACCTCGGCGGCGCAAGCGCCGCCTGCTCCTGGGAGCGCCGACGTCCTCGTCGGCAATTCTCGCGCTTTCTCAGCGCTGGAAACTGCCGACGAGGACGTCGGCGCTCCCAGGAACCGCGACAACGTCTGATGGTGAGGACACGGCGCAAGCAGTTGGGATGCCAGGATCAGCGCTACGACGCACGGCCCGCCGACGTTAAAGGTGTCGGGCGGGCGCTCGCCGGCCAGTTCGCGCACGACGCGTTCGAGATCGCGCCCGGCGAACTTCTCGAATTCCTCGAGGAAGACGAGCTTGCCGGGTTCCAGGCCGCCGTCGCCCGGTTCGCGCGACAGGAACCGGCGAAACGCCGGCGAGGTGAAATCAATGCCGGAATAGACGAAGTCGGCCAACGAGCATCCCGCGCCTGCGATTCGCATGTCGCCCCGCCTCGTTGTTGGCAATGGTTTCGTATGGGTCCGCGGAATTCCTCCGCGCGGACGGTCGCCGAAACGTTGCGGAATTCCAGGCCGACCGTCAAGGGCCGCTGCTCTGAAAATCGGGAGTATGGAGTCCCGCCGTCAGGCGGACTGGGCGTTTGCGATTGTAGTCTCCCTTTGGCTCATTCCGCCTGAAGGCGGGTCTCCATACCC
>JAPLSS010000931.1:5587-11095 GCA_026398515.1 Candidatus Sumerlaeota bacterium
ATTCCGCCTGAAGGCGGGACTCCATACCCCGATTCTCGTTCGTTTCCGAGTGCCGCGAGGCGCCATGACTTACTCTCCCGACGATTCGAGTAGGTCTGCCCTGCCGGGGCGGACTGAAGCCAGCCTCGGCAAGGCGGGCCCACGCATTCGGTCTGGACAAGAGGCCGGCGTTTGAGGCGCAATTCGTATAAAGGCGGCTGTCGGCCCCCGAGAATCCCCAGAAAGACTGAGCGCTACGATGTCCCAATCCCGGCGTGATTTTCTGAAGACCCTGGGCGCCGCCGCCGCGGGCGCGACGCTCGGCCTCCCCTTCGCTCGCGGCGCGGCCACGTTCGCGCCCGGCAAACGCCCGCGCAACCTCCTGTTCTTGATATGTGACGAGCACCGCCCCGACGCCCTCGGACGCTACGGCGATCCCAACGCGCTGACCCCGGCGCTGGACGCGCTGGCGGCATCGGGCATGAGTTTTCGGCAGACCTACACGCAGAACCCGATCTGCGTGCCGGCGCGCAATTCGATCCTGATGGGGCGCTACTGCCATTCCACCGGGGCGCTGACCAACGTCCACCAGTCGCGGCGCGACCTGACCACCTTCCCCCAGTTCCTGCGCTCCAAGGGCTACACCGCCGTGTGCTTCGGCAAACTGCACACGCCCGGGCGAGGGGATCTGGATTGGGACCAAGTGGTTGAAGGCAGAGGCGGCCGCGCCGGGGCGAAAGCAGGCGAGGATAGAGGCGGCCGCGTTGAGGCGCGAGCAAGCGAGGATAGAGGCGGCCGCGCCGGGGCGCAAGCAGGCGAGGATATCCGGGGGGGATGGTTTGGCGGCAAGGACAAGATGGGCGCGCCGTCGCCGCTCCCCGAGGATCAGACCTTGGAATGGGCGACCAAGGAAGCGACCATCGCCTTCCTGAAAGGCCGTCACGACGGACCGTGGGTCGTCCAGTGCTCCATGTACAAGCCGCACCCGCCGTTCACGCCGCCGAAGCGATACTGGGACATGATCGACCGGTCGAAACTGGAGGTCCCCCGCTATCCGGAAGACGACATGAAGGACAAGGCGAAGCGCTATTGGGAAATGATGACGAATCGCCACCTCGACCACCTGACCGACGACCAGGTGCGCGACGGCATGCAGGGCTACTATGGGAACGTCGCCTTCGCCGACGCCATGCTGGGGGAAGCGCTCAAGACGGTGGACGACCTGGGGCTGCGCGACGATATCCTGATCGTCTACACCTCCGACCATGGCGAGATGCTCGATGACCACCGCCTCTGGATGAAAATGGTCTTCTTCGATCCATCGGTGCGCGTGCCGCTGATCCTCAGTTGCCCGGGGGTGGTTCCCGCCGGACGCGAAACCCAAGCGCTGACCCAGCACATCGACCTCTTCCCCACCTTCATGGACATGCTGGGCTTCGAGACGCCCCCATCCGTTCAGGGTCTTTCCATGGTTCCCTTGTTGACCGGCGCCAAGGACGCGATTCACGACGTGATCTTCAGCGAACACTACCCGCAGAGGGGCGGCCCCGTTGAGCCGACCCGGATGATCTACGATGGCCGCTACAAGTACATCGACAACGGACCCGACGAGACGCCGGAGTTCTACGATCGGCAAACCGACCCGCGCGAGATTACGAATCTGTGCAACGCGCCGGAACTTGCGCAGCGCGAACGGATGGAGGCCCTGGCCGCGCGCCTGCGCGAATTCGCCGCGAAGGACATTGTCGAGCCGGGGCCGCTGCTCCCCTCGGCGGCGCAGAAGATCGGAGCCGGCAAGGCGGGCGCGGCGCAAAAGGGCGGAGAAAGCAAGACCGGCGCGGCAAAGAAGAGCGCACAAGGCAAGAAGGGCGGATGAGGCGGCAGGCGAAGTGTAGTTGGAGGTTCCCGGAGCGCGGATCTCCAGGTCTGCGATGAACAGGACACCGATGTAGCGCGCGGCGGACCCGGATATTCGCGCTCCGGCAACGGCGGCCATCGGTTGCCATCGATTTGAAGGAGTCCCCTGAACAATGATGTCCCAATCCCGGCGTGATTTCCTAAGGACTGTAGGAGCGGCTGCCGCGGGCGCGGCGCTCGGCCCCTCGTTCGCTCGCGGCGCATCGAACCAATCGACCGCGCCCGCCAAGCGCCCGCGCAACATCCTCTTCCTGATGTGCGACCAGCATCGCCCCGACGCCCTTGGGCGCTATGGCGACCCCTACGCGCTGACTCCGGCGCTCGATGCGCTGGCCGCCTCGGGCATGAGTTTCCGGCAGAACTACACGCAGAACCCGATCTGCGTGCCGGCGCGCAACTCGATCCTCATGGGGCGCTACTGCCACTCGACCGGGGCGCTCACCAATGGCTACGGATCGCGGCGCGACCTGACGACCATTCCGCAATTACTTCGCTCGAAGGGCTACCGGACCGCGTGCTTCGGAAAACTGCACGTCAAGGGACGCAACGACCTGGATTGGGACGAGGTTAGCGAGGGCGGCGCCAAGCACGGCCGCGCGCCGGAGGGGGCGGTCATCCTGGAGACGCGGCTCAGCGGCCGGCAGCCCATCGGCGCGCCGTCGCCCTTTTCGGAAGAGGAAACGAACGAATGGGCGGCCAAGGAAAAGGCCATCGCCTTCATGAAAGCCAACCGCGGCCGCCCGTGGTTCGTCCAGTGCTCGATGCACAAGCCGCACCCGCCGTTTCAGCCGCCGAAGCGATATTGGGACATGATCGACCGGTCGAAACTCGAGATCCCGCGCTATCCTGAAAACGATCTCGATGGCACGCCGAAGCGGTATTGGGAGGGGATGGTCGCGCGCCGCATGGACCAGTTGACCGACGACCAGGTGCGCGATGGGATGCAGGGCTACTACGGCAACCTGGCCTTCGCCGACGCTATGCTCGGCGAGGTGATCAAGGCGCTCGGCGATCTGGGGCTGCGCGAAGAGACGCTGATCGTTTATACCGCCGACCATGGCGAGATGCTCTACGACCACCGCCTGTGGACGAAGATGGTGTTCTTCGATCCGTCGGTGCGCGTGCCATTGATTCTGAGTTGCCCGGGCGCGGTCCCGGCGGGGCGCGAAACAAAGGCGCTGACCCAGCACATCGACCTTTTCCCGACGTTCATGGACCTGCTGGGCTTCGAGACGCCCCAGTCCGTCCAAGGCCTTTCGCTGGTTCCGTTGTTGACCGGCGCCAAGGACGCGATCCACGACGTGGTCTTCAGTGAGCACTACTACAGTTCCGGAACAGGGGTGAAGCCATCCCGGATGGTCTTTGACGGCCGCTATAAGTACATCGACAACGGGCCCGACGATCCGGCGGAACTGTATGATCGGCAGACCGACCCGCGCGAGATCGCCAATCTGTGCCAGGCGCCGCAGCCAGCGCAGCGCGAACGGATCGAGGCCCTGGCCGCGCGCCTGCGCGAGTTCGCCGCGAGGGACCTCGTCGAGCCGGTGAGGAAAGGCGCAAGGGCGGCGGAAGAGGAAGCAAGCCAGGAAAGTGGGAAAGGCGCCAAAGGCAAGAAGGGCGGGAAGGGTGGGAAAGGGAAGAAGGGAGGCGAGGGCAAAGCCGCGAAAGAGACGGAAGAAGATCAATGAAGCGAATGGGGATGGGTCGCGCCGGACCGCCCTGTGGGGTTGGCCGCGACGTCGGTTTATTTTTTCGCCGCTCGACAGGCGGCCTCCACTATGGTGATATAAGCCGCACGGCGCATGCCGGGAATCAACCACATCTGGTTCCAGGGAGATGCCGTCTATGTCGACGAAAATCGCCATCGAGACCGCGGGCGGAGCGGTGTCGGCCGAGCTGTCCGACAACGAATGCGCCCGCGCCATCGCCGCACGACTGCCGGTCGCCGCTCAGGCGAACACGTGGGGCGAGGAAATCTACTTCGAGATCGGGATCAACGCCGCGCTGGACGATACGGCGCGGAAGACCGTCGCGCTCGGCGATATCGGATACTGGCCCGACGGCGACGCCATCTGCTTCTTCTTTGGCCGCACGCCGATCAGTTCGGCTAAGGAAATTCGTCCCGCCAGCGCGGTGAATGTCGTGGGACGCATTCACGGCGATTTGGAGATTCTCAAACGCGTGAGAGACGGCGAGACGGTGACGTTGCGGGCATCCGAGAAGAGCTGAGGCCATCTCGTTCGCGCTTGTGAGTGGCGCAGGCTTTCCAGCCTGTGGCCGTTTCTTATCGGGTATTTCTCACAATCGCAGGCTGGAAAGCCTGCGCCACGAGGACGGCAATCATGTCTGACACCTTTCATCTCCCCCAGCGCATCCTGATGGGCCCGGGGCCCAGCGACGTGCCGCCGCGCGTGTTGGCGGCGATGGCGCAACCGACCATCGGGCACCTCGACCCGGCGTTCATGCTCCTCATGAACGGGATCTGCGACCAGCTGCGCGCTGTCTTTTGCACGAGCAACCAACTCACGCTTCCCATGAGCGGCACGGGCTCGGCCGGCATGGAGACATTGTTCGCCAACCTCGTCGAGCCCGGCGACAAGGCGCTGATCTGCGTCAACGGGGTCTTCGGCGCCCGCATGGCGGACGTGGCGGAACGCTGCGGCGCCGAGGTTCACAGGATCGAAACGCCGTGGGGCCGGATCTTCCCTCAGGAGGAGATCGTTGCGGCGATCGACCGCGTGAGGCCGGCCGTCGTGGCCATTGTCCACGCCGAAACCTCCACGGGCGCGCACCAGCCGATCGACGGGCTGGGCGCGGCCGTGCGCGAGCGGGGCGCGCTGTTGCTGGTCGATTGCGTGACGAGTCTCGGCGGCGCTCCGGTCGAGGTCGACGCCTGGCAAATCGACGCCGCTTACAGCGGCACGCAGAAATGCCTCTCCTGTCCGCCGGGGCTGTCGCCGGTCACGCTCTCGCCGCGTGCGGTCGAACGACTCGAACGGCGCAAGACGAAAGTGCAGAGTTGGTATCTGGATCTCGCGATGATTCGGAAATACTGGGGCGCCGAGCGGGTGTATCACCATACCGCGCCGATCAACATGCTCTACGGGCTGCACGAGGCGTTGCGGGCGGTGTTGGAGGAAGGCCTGACGGCGCGCTGGAAGCGGCATCGCGCCATGCACAATCTGCTGCGCGCGGGGCTGGCGGAATTGGGCATCCGCTACGTGAGCCAGGAGGGCCATCACCTTCCCATGCTGAACGCGGTGGCGATTCCCAAGGGCCTGGAGGATGCCACCGCGCGCCGGCGCCTGCTCGACGACTATGGCATCGAGATCGGCGCCGGCCTCGGCGACTTCAAGGGCAATGCGTGGCGGATTGGGTTGATGGGCCACAGCGCGACGCGGCGCAATGTCACGCTCTTGCTGTCGGCGCTGAAGGAAATGCTCGGCCGCTAAGGTTCGGAGTGCGACCTTTAGGTCGCACTTGTCTCCTGCAGTTGTACGACCTGAAGGTCGCACTCCGAACCTGATTCTCCGGTCGGGCGCGCTATTTCTTCGCTTCCGCGCCTTTCCCAACAAACCACGGCTTGCTCGTCTCGTCGTTCTTGAAGAAGTT
>JAPLSS010000751.1 GCA_026398515.1 Candidatus Sumerlaeota bacterium
TTCCGCCTGAAGGCGGGACTCCATACCTCCGAACTCTCGTGACCGTCATTCCTCCGTCTCGCCCTGATCCGCCGCCGGGCGCCGGCGGCGCAGAACCACCGTGACGACGACGGCGAGGGCGATGACGCCCAGCGCGATGTACGTCGCCCCGCTCTTGCCCTTGCGCTCGTACAAGGGCCGCAGGATGTCGTCGGCTTCCCTCTTCATCCCCGCGGCGATCTCCTCGGGCGCGCCGCGGCCCAGAAGCGCGTCGATCGCCGCCCGCTCGATTACGGGGCGCACTTGCTGCCAGCCCTCGGGCGACGGCTCGGGCCTGCCCAGCGGAATCAGATCGAAGACCTGCCGGTTGACCGGGCTTTCTCTGAACCACTCCTGCATGACCGGCAGGCTCCGCGACGATTTGCGCAACGGCATGTAGCCGCTGCCGACGGCCCAGCGCGCGGTGACTTCGGGCGAGGAGAAGTATTTCAGGAAATGCCATGCCGCCTTGACCCGCGCCTCGCCGGTGTCGAAGACGCAGATGTTGCCGCCGTACAGGATGGTCATCGGCTCGACGCCCTCGCCGTGGGGGATCACGTTCATCGACCAGTGAAACTTGTCGCCGATGTCGCGCTCCAGCGTCGGGCGGCGGGTCGAGGAGCGGAAGAAGAACGGCGCGTTCCGCTGGACGAATTCCTTGAGATCCTGGTCGTTGTCCGCGTCGATCTGGTAGACGGCGTCGGCTTCGGCCAACCGGCGCAGGAAGGCCAGCGTGTCGATCACGGGCGGGGAATCGAGGTTCGTCGTGCGCTGGTCGTCGGCCACGAGCTTCGCGCCCCGGCTCATGAACATGCCGTCGAGCGTGGAGGCGTCGACGGCGATGGGGTAGCCCTTCTTGCCGATCTTCTTCATCGCGGCGCACTGGTCGAAGAACTCGTCCCAGGTCTTCGGCGGCGCGGAAAAGCCGGCCTCCTTGATCATGTCGTCGTTCACGTAGAGGACGAGCAGGCTCTTGGTGAACGCGAAGGAGAGCATGGCGTTGTTGAACTGGGGATAGCGGTTGAGCGCGAGGAACGCCGGGAAGAAATCGTCGATTTCCTCCGGCTTCAGGCCGATTTGCGGGTCCTGGATCAACGGATTGAGATCCACCATCTTCGCTTTCCCCAGATTCACGTACTCGGGGACCATGTTTTCGTAGGCGATGACCAGGTCCGGGGGATTGCCGGCGATCAGATTGGCGCGGGTGGCGCGGTAGATGTCGTTGTACGAGCCTTTGAATATGGCCTCGATTCGCATGGGCGGATTCGACGCGTTGTACTCCTCGATGATCTTGGCCAGGAGCTGCCCGCGGTCGTCGCCCTGCGTGTGCCAGAAAATGAGTTTGTCGTCAGCCGGCTCGGCGCCGCGGACCGCGGCGAGACAAGCGAACGCGCAACTCGCCGCGAGAACGACGAGGCGGGCCCACCGAAGGCAAGAAGGAGAGAACTTGTTTTCGCTCATATCGGTCGGGGACCGTCCTTGAAACAAGATGGCGAGGCCGGGAATGCGCCCTACACTATAGCGTGGGGGGAGAAACGGAAATGGAAAAGTGACAGGACTAAGCCACGAAGAGGCACAAGAGGCACAGGAAGGGCCTCTTGTGCCTTTTGTGCCTCTTCGTGGCTATCAGGGCCGCCAATCGCCGATTCGCCCATTCGCAACCGCGATTTCGCCAATTGGCCCCGAACGGGCGGCAAACGAGTCCAAGCGCGCGCGCTTTATCCCATCGACGGGGTTCGTTCGCGTGTTCTTGAGGGCCAGCCTGAGATTCCGCTGAAACATTGAAAATGCATAACTTATATCATCCCCAATCCTCCTTCCCGCCTGAATCGGTCTTCTTATGGGAGACCCTGTCGATCCGCCGTCGCCAGGCGGGTGAACGGAAGGCGTTGGCATACGTTGTGCAAGTTCTGTAATGGGGCATTGCGCCCTTGGAAAGGCGCAACACGATTTCCGGCGGAACGATGTGGAGAGCAGACCCATGATGCGCGCCGCGGACAGCGCCAAGATCGGCGAACTCCTGGTCGAGATGGGAGTGGTTTCGCTCGACGACATGGATGCCGCCGTCGCCGAATCGAAGAAGTCCGGCGAGCGTCTTGGCGAGATCCTCCTGAAGATGAACCTGGTGGACGAAGAGACGCTGATGCAGGCCATCGGCCGCCAGCTGTCGGTCCCCTACGTTCGCATCAGCACGATGAAGATCGACCCGGCGGTCATCGAACGCGTGCCGGCCAAGTTGGCCACGCACTACGAGTTGATGCCCATCCGCCAGGTCAACGGCACGCTCCAGATCGCGGTCAACGACCCGCTCGACATCCACCTGCTTGACGACTTGCGCCTGATGCTGCGCGCCGAGATCGAGCTGGCGGTGGCCTCGCGCAAGGAGATCCGCGACGCGATCAAGCGCTATTACGGCATCGGCGCCGACACGATGGAAGGCCTGGTGAACCAGGCCGAGGAGGCGGGGGAAGCCGCCGGGCCGACCGTGGTCGAGAACATCGAAGAGATGGCCGAGGACGCCTCGATTGTCCGCTTCGTCAACCAGATCATCATGGAGGCGATCCACGACCGCTCCACCGACATTCACTTCGAGCCGATGGAGGACGAGCTGCGGATCCGCTACCGCATCGACGGCATGCTCTACGAGGCGGCCATTCCCCCGGCGATCAAGCGCTTCCAGTCGGCGATTCTTTCGCGCATCAAGATCATGGCCGACATGAACATCGCCGAGCGCCGCCTGCCGCAGGACGGCAAGATCAAACTGAAATCCGGCGATCTGGACTTCGACTTGCGCGTTTCGACCGTGCCGACGCCGTACGGCGAGAGCATCGCCGTGCGCCTGCTGTCGCGCGACTCGGAGTTCATCAACCTCGAGAGACTCGGCTTGAACAAGCACGACCTGGGAATCCTGCGGCGCATGATCCGCCGTCCGCACGGGATCATCCTGGTCACCGGGCCGACGGGAAGCGGCAAGTCGACGACGTTGTACGCGGCGTTGACCGAGATCAACGACATTTCCAAGAAGATCATCACCATCGAAGAGCCGATCGAATACCGCATCCGCGGGGTGACGCAGATCCAGGTCGTCCCGCAGATCGGCCTGACGTTCGCCAGCTGCCTGCGCACCATCCTGCGCCAGGACCCCGACATCATCATGGTCGGCGAGACGCGCGACACCGAGACCGCCGAGATCACCATCCGCACGGCGCTGACGGGCCACCTGGTGTTCTCGACCCTGCACACGAACGACGCCTGCGGCGCCATCACCCGCCTGTTGGACATGGGCATCGAGCCGTTCCTGGTCTCCTCCTCGGTCGAGGGGATGCTCGCCCAGCGCCTGGTGCGCGTTCTGTGCCCCGACTGCAAGACGCTTCACGAGCCGTCCAAGGAACAGCTGCGGATGGTCAATGTGACCAACGACGATCCTACAAACCTCAAGATTTACCGCCAGCGCGGGTGCGAGGCCTGCCGCTACACCGGCTTCCGCGGGCGCACGGCCATTTACGAAATCGTCCCGATCTCCGAGACGCTGCGCCGGATGATCGTCGAACGCCAGCCGGCCAACATCCTGAAGCAGCAGGCGGTGCGCGAAGGGATGCGGCCGCTGCGCTACGACGGGTGGGCCAAGGTCAAGGCGGGCCTGACGACCATCGACGAGGTGCTGCGCGTCACGATCGTGGAAGACGAAATCCTGATTGAGGGCGAAGGCGCGGAAGAGACGACCGCCGCCGCGCCGGCGGCGGCCACGAAGGAATAAGGACGAAGGACGAAGAGGACTACAAGGACAGTAACGCCCACAGGGACTCAGAGGAGTCGCGGGGTTGGCTTTCGAAATGAGCAGTCTACTCCGAAGGAGTTCTACTCAGTAGCCCAGGGTCAGCGAAGCGCCACCCTGGGGATGCGACGCAAATACGCCCCTACCCTGAAAGGGTTGAACAAGTTGGCTGAGCGCTTTCCCCTTGGCCCGCGGGCAGTTAGTTGTGCAACCCTTACAGGGTAGACTCTGTACGCGTCGTTTGCCCAGGGTGGCGCTTCGCTGACCCTGGGCTACTGAGTGCAACCCCTTCGGGGTAAGTCGCACGCACGGTCGGGGTCGAGGCTAACAGGCCATCCAGCCCCGGGAAACCATTTGCCGCTCACGGTGATTCATCTATGAAAACCATTGAAAGAGCAGAAGCCACCGAAAGCCTGGCCAAGTATACGGAGCATGTCGAAGATTTTCCGCTGGTCATCACCGAGCATGGCCAGCCGATTGCGGCTCTGTTGCCTGTGCCCAATGCGGACATCGAAACGGTCTCCCTCAGCTCCAACCAAGAGTTCCTGGACCTGATCTCTCGTTCGCGAGGGCGCATCCGGGCGGAGGGCGGAATATCCAGCCAGGAGATGCGGAAGAGACTGGGGATTCCCAAGGCATGAGGACCACAAAGAATCAAAGGACAAAGGACCAAGGATAAAGGACTAAGGACTAAGGGCGAAGAGCAGTGGACTCCATGGAACGGTTTTGGTCGGTGCTTTGGTCCTTCGCCCTTTGACCTTGGTCCTTTCTGTTTCCCATGGCCACCTTCAACTACACCGCCAAAGACACCAAAGGAAAGACGATCTCCGGCGTGCTGGAGGCCGACAATCCCACCGCCGTCGTCGGCCGCCTGCAGTCGATGGGCTTCTTTCCCATCGCGATCGAAGAGGAAGCCGCGCGCGGCCAGGGCCTGGCGAAGCTCGGCCGCGTCATCGGGCGCGGGCGCATCGGCATCGGCGACCTGTCGACCTTCGACCGGCAAATGTCCGACCTGATCAGCTCCGGCATCCCGCTGGTTAAGGCGTTGTCCATCATCGGTGCCCAGACGCCCAACCCAGCGCTGAAACGCATTTTGGAGACCGTCTCCAACGACGTCTCCTCGGGCGACACGCTGGCCGAAGCGATGCACAAGCATCCGCGCGTCTTCAGCCCGCTGACGGTGGCCATGGTCCGCGCGGGCGAGACCGGCGGCATGCTGGAGAACGTCTTGCAGCGCCTCGCGGATTTCTCGGAGATGGAGGAAGAGCTGCGCGGGCGGGTGAAGAGCGCGCTGGCCTATCCCGCCGTCATGCTGTTTGCGGGTTCGGCCGCGGTGGCCGTCATGATCACCGTGGTCATCCCGAAGATCGTCAGCGTGTTCCACGAATTGAACCAGGTCCTGCCGTTGCCGACGCGGATTCTGATCGGAACCACGGACTTCTTCAAATCGTGGTGGTGGGCGTTGCTGGGCGGCGTCGTCCTCGGCGTGTCGCTCCTCTGGCGGTTCGCCAAAACGACCGAGGGCGCCCGGATGATCCACAACGCGCTGCTGCAACTGCCGGTGCTCGGCCCGGTGATCGTCAAACGCGAAGTGGCCCGCTTCGCCCGCACGCTGGGGGAACTGCTGCGCAACGGCGTGCCGATTCTGACCGCCTTCGGCATCGCCCAAAAGGTGCTGACCAACCGCATCATCGCCGACGAGGTGGCCAAGGCGCCCGACGCCATCACCCAAGGCTCCGGCGTGGCGCCGGCGCTGGGGGCCTCAGGCCATTTCCCCCCGATGGTGATCAACATGGTCGCCATCGGCGAGGAGACGGGCCGCCTGCCCGAAGCGTTGCTCAAAGTGGCCAACTCCTATGAGATTCAGGTTGACCGTTCGCTGAAAACGCTCACCTCGCTCCTGGAGCCGTTGATCATCCTGGTCATGGGCCTGGTGGTCGGCTCGATTGTTATCTCGATGTTGTTGCCCATCTTCTCGCTCGATCCGACGGGGGGCCGTTGAGTGGATTGCCGATTGCCGATTGCCGATTGTCGAATGCGGAGTTCCGAATGCGGAATGTGGAATGCGGAATGCGGAATGAACCGCAGAGGCATTGTCGCTTCCGATCCCCGTCTTTCTCAAGCGGTTGTTGTTTATTCCGCATTCGCGGAGATCAGCGGCCAAAATGCGGAGACCTGTGTGGTTCATTCCGCATTCCGCTCTTGTCGTTCATTCCGCATTCCGCATTCCGCATTCCGCATTCAAGGAGAGCGCGGCGTGACCTTCCTCGAGTTGATGGTGGTTCTGACCATCCTCTCGATCTTCTTCATGGTCGCGATTCCGGCGATGCAGGGGCCGCACGAGAAGAACAAGCTGCGGGCCGACGCGCGCCAATTGGTGTCGGAGATGCGCTACGCGCGGTCGGCGGCGGTCCTCAATCAGCGCGACGTCATTCTGGAAATCGAGTTGAACAAAGACCGTTACCGGCTAGACCTGAACCGCGAGGAGAAGAAGGACAACGAGTACGGGAAGCGCAACGAGGCGGCGCCGGACCAGGACATGGAGCAATGGCGCGGGTTGAACAAAAACATCCACGTCGTGCAGGTGTATTCCTGGGAAAAGGCCGACCAGAAGAGCGGCGTTGGACGGATTCGTTTTTACGCCGACGGGTCCGCGTCCGCCGCCTCCATCATTCTGCGGAACAAGACGGGGCAATACATGACGGTGGTGGTGAACCGCGCCACCGCCGAGGCGCAAGTCTTCAACGGCCCGCCGGCGGATTGGGAGAAGAAGACGGGGTGATGATGAGTGCGGAGTGCGGAATGCGGAATGCGGAGTTCAGAGTTCGGAGTTCGGAGTTCTGGGTGCGGAGGGTGAAGACCGCACCATGCGCCGACTGTTGTTCATTCCGCATTCCGCACTCCGCATTCCGCATTTGCAACTCCGGCTTCGTGTTGCTGGAGGTGCTGATCTCGCTGACCATCCTGGGCTTCACCGCGGCCACCATCCTGCGCTCGTTCACCCAGTCGCTCGAAGCCGCGCGCCGCGCCCAGACGATCAACACGGCCACCCTGCTGGCCGAAGACCTGATCGAGGAAGTCCAGGTCGATCCGCCGGGCCTGGGGCTGCACGAGGGTGATTTCGGTCCGGACCATCCCGGTTACACCTACACGCTGGAGGTCAAGGACGAAGACATCGACTACCGGTCGGTGTCGCGCGCGCGGGAGGTCGAGGATCTTCGCCCGTTGCGCCGGCTTACGCTTGAAGTGTTCTACCGCGACGCGAGACATTCGACGCTGCGGATGATCCACGTGGACAGCGCCTTCATCGGCTTGCAGAAGTTCTCCGACGCGGCGCTGCGGGAGTATCAGCTGTTTGAATTGTACTGAGTGCGGAGTGCGGCGTTCTGAATGCGGAATGCGGAGTGCGGAATGCGGAATGAACAACAATACCTTCTGACAGCTCGGAGACAGAAGCGGTGGAATCCGTGCGGTTCATTCCGCATTCCGCACTCCGCATTCCGCATTCGCTTCCGCATTCGGCACTCCGCACTCCGTACTCCGCACTCGGAAGGCTTCACCCTGCTGGAAGTCATGCTCGCGGTGGCGCTGTTTGCGGTGGCCACGACGTCGATCTACATGGTCTTTCGCACGGGGCTGCGCGCGTACGACGCGGGCATCAAGACCGGCGATTTGATGCAGACCGGCCGGTTCGCGATGGACATCCTGTCGCGCGACTTGAAGAACGTCTACCTGCTGCCCGAATCGGCGTACAACGTTCAATACCGCCGCCGCCTGATGGACATTGAGCAGCAGAAGCAGCAGCTGGAACAGCATGGGATGGGCAACCCGGAGGAACTGGCCAAGAGAATCGAGGAGTTCGACAAGACCGGCCAGGGCATCGATCTATCGTTGCGCGGCAGCGGCGGCGACGGCGGCGCGGAGATTTCCTTCGTGCGCTACCAGTCGCACAACACCGCCCGGGCGCCGCAGCCGCTGAACCTCTGTCGCGTGCGCTACTGGGTCCAGGACCAGACGCTCATGCGCTCCGAAGAGGACGTCTACAAGGCCGACCTCGATTCGACGGGCGAGCCGGTGGAGCAGCCCGCGCCCGAGCCGGAGGCCCTGGTGCGCGGCGTCCAGTCGTTCGACGTGCTGTACGGCTTCTACTATGACGGCCAATGGCTGGAGACGACGACCTGGGACTCCAAACAGAAGCAGGATCGCACCGACATGGTCGACCTGGAATGGGAGGACGATCTGATCCGCCCCAATCTCGAGCAGGCCGTCAACCAGTATGAGCAGTACTCGCCGGATGACAATCTGCCCGGCTACATCCGAGTGCGCGTCGCGGTGGCCGACCCGCGCGGTCAGAAGCGCCCGCAGGTCTTCGCGCGAACGATCAATATGGCCGCCGGGCAGGAGTCGCACATTCCGCTGCCCGAGGAGTTGACTCTTCAGGACAAAGAAGGCAAGGAACGGCGCATCAAACGCGACAACCTGGTCAAGCTGCCCGAAGCGCGCCTGCGCTCCGATCGCTTGGCCCTGCAGAGCGACAACGAAAGGCCGCGCTTGGGCCAGCCGGCGCATTTCTACGTCAAATGAGACGCGCGTTTCTCATACGAACCCGGCGCCCCGCGCCAGAGCCCGCCTGCGGGCGGCCCCTGGGCGGACGTTCGCGCCGCGGGATCATCCTGGTGCTGACGATGTGGATCGCCATCGTGCTGTCGCTGCTCGCCTATTCGCTGGCCTACGAGATGCAGATGGAGATGCGCCTGACGACGATGCGCCGCGACGGGCTGGTGGCGTACGAACTGGCGCGGCTGGCCATCGCCCGCGGGGTGGCGGACCTGAAGAACGATCTGATCATGGATTTCAAGCCCGACGAGAAGAACCCCGGCGGCCAGCCGTTCGACGGCCCCGGCGACATCTGGCGCCTGACCAAGGACAAGACCGACGTCAAGGCGAGCAAGACCGGCCGCTACAGCGCGCGCATCCAGGACGAGGAGCGGCTGCTGAGCCTCAATCGCCTGACCCC
>JAPLSS010000011.1 GCA_026398515.1 Candidatus Sumerlaeota bacterium
GGAGTGGACGTGGTGGACGGAATGGACCTTTGGGCGGGGCGCGGCGCGGCGGGGCGTTCGGCATACACAGGGGTTTCTGGGCGTTGGCGCGGTTGGCTTCGATCTGGGCGTCGGTGGCCATGGGTTGGGCTCCCTTGGGAGTATAAACAGCGGAGCAAAAGTGTACCACCACGCGGGCGGGAGGAGGGGAAGTGTTTTCACCCCCGGGCATCCGGTCGGGCTAGGCTGATTTGACGCTTGAATGGGGCGTCGGATCGCCAGGGGCCGGAGGAAAGGGCGTGAGGACGATGGACGAGCATATTCGGGTCAGACGCATGCGGTTTGTTGAGGGGTTGTCGGTTCGGGCGATTTCCCGGGCGACGGGTTTTCATCGCGAGACCATTCAGAAGATTCTGGCTTCGGGAGGAGGGCCGCGCTATCAGCGGCGCCTACCGCCGGCGCGCCCGATGCTGGGTCCATTCACGGGGGTGATCGAGGCGATTTTGCAGGGGGATCGCAAGGCGCCTGCCAAGCAGCGGCACACGGCCCAGCGGATCTTCGACCGTTTGCGCGCGGAACATGGCTACGCCGGCGGCTACACGCAGGTGCGGGCGTATGTGGCGCAGGCTCGGAATCTGCTTCAGGCGGCCTTTGTCCCGCTGGAGTTCGGTCCGGGCGAAGCGCAGGTGGACTGGGGCGATGCCTGGATTGTGAGCGAGGGCGAGGAGCGCCAGGCGCATCTGTTCGTGCTGACGCTTCCGTTCAGCGACGGGCGGTTCGTGGCGGCGTTTCCGCGCGAGACGCTGGAGTTCTTTCTGGAAGGCCATGAGCGGGCCTTTCGATTCTTCGGCGGGGTTCCCCGACGCATCGTCTACGACAATCTGAAGTCGGCGGTGACGAAGGTCGGGCGCGGACACCGGCGGGATCGGAACCCGACGTTTGAGGCCTTTGCGCAGCGCCATCTGTTCGCTTCGGCGTTCTGCAACGTCGCGCAGGCTCACGAGAAGGGGCATGTGGAGAGCGGGGTGGGCTGGGCGCGGCGCAATCTGTTCGTGCCCCCGCCGCTTCTTTCGGACTGGGAGGGATTCAACACGGACCTGGAAGAGGGCTGCCGGGCGCAGTGGTCCAAGCGTCTTCGCGGCCACGAGGGGACGGTCGAAGAGCGCCTGGCCGAGGAGCGCGTGCATTTCCTTCCGATTCCGCAGGGGGCTGCGCCGGGCAACGCCAAGCCGCAGACCGTGAGTTCCCTTCGCCTGGTGCGGTTCGACACGAACGACTACTCGGTTCCGTGCGCCTACGCCCATCACCCGGTGACGGTGCAGGCCGACGTGGGCCGGGTGGGGATCTTCGACCAGGCCCGCCGCATCGCCTGGCGCCGGCGCTGCCACGCGCGTGAGAAGGCCGTCTACGAGCCTTGGCATTACCTGGCGCTGATCGAACGCAAGCCGCTGGCGTTGGATTATGGGGCGCCGATGAGGCGCCTGGAGTTGGACGAGTGCTTTGGCGTGTTGCGCCGGCGCATGGAAGACGGGCAGGAGCACAGGGAAGGCACGCGGGCCTACATCCGCGTTCTGCGCCTGCTGGAGAGCCATCCGCTGGGGCAACTGACGCGGGCCGTGCGCCAGACGCTGGACCTGGGGGTGGAAGACTACGAGGCGGTCAAATCCCTCTTGCTGCTGCCGGAGGAGAAAACGCCATCGCCTCTGGATCTGTCGGGCCGCGGCCATCTGGCCGCCTATCGCATTCCCGCTCCCGACCTGTCGGTGTACGCGGCGGTGGCCGGAGGCGTCCTATGAGCCAGGCCACCCATCCGCCCCAGGTCCTGTTGAACCATCACCTCAAGGCGTTGCGTCTGCCCGTCTTTCTGCGCGAATACGCCAAAGTGTCGGCGCAATGCGCGGCCGACAAGGCGGACTACAGCGGCTTTCTGCTTCGCTTGAGCGAACTGGAACTGCTGGAGCGCGAGCGCAAGGGCGCCGAACGGCGATTCCTCGCCGCGCCCGGCGTCAACAAGAAGCAGGTCCTGGAGTGGAGCCGCTGCGAGTGGATCGACAAACGGGATAATCTGATCTTTCTCGGCAATCCCGGCGCCGGGAAAACCCACTTGGCCGTGGCCTTGGGCCTCTGCGCCTGTCAGCGCGGCTACAATGTGCGATTCCTCACCGCCGCCGCGTTGGTCAACGCTCTCGTGGAGGCCCGCGACGAAAAAGCGCTGCTTCGCCTCCAGGCGCGTTTGGCCAAAATCCAATTGCTCATTGTCGATGAACTGGGCTATGTGCCGTTCGCCAAGACCGGCGCGGAACTCCTGTTTGAAGCCTTCTCTCAGCGCTACGAGCGAGGATCGGTCCTCGTGACCTCCAACCTCCCGTTCGAGGAATGGACCGCGGTCTTCGGCTCCGAGCGCCTGACCGGAGCCCTGCTCGACCGCCTGACCCATCGCGCCCACATCGCGCCCATCGAAGGCCAGTCCTATCGCCTCGCCCAACGGCGCAGAAGACCGCCAAGCAAAGGAGACAAACAACCGGAAAGCACAACACAGCCGATCATTGAAACCCATTTGGTTACCCCGCCCCTAGGGGCGGGGTAAGGGGCAGCCGCCAGCGATCCCGGAAAGGGCCAATACTTCTGGACAACACCCAGAACACCAACTACATCTAACCCCGGGTGGCACACTTTCTCTCCGCCATCCGGTACACTTTCTCCCCGCTATTTAGACCTGGTCCTTCAGCGCGCGGCGGATGATTGCGTCCTTCACGCAATTCTCGACCACGAGGCCGATCCCCTCGCACGAAAACTCCGCGACATACCGGGGCAGGGCATTGTCCTCCAG
Source organism: Candidatus Sumerlaeota bacterium (assembly GCA_026398515.1). Taxonomy (GTDB): domain Bacteria; phylum Sumerlaeota; class Sumerlaeia; order JAPLSS01; family JAPLSS01; genus JAPLSS01. Next base: position 2,810 of record JAPLSS010000011.1, read on the forward strand.
AATGGATCGCATGACATCCGCCGGAAGCGGCTCGAATGGCACGACCCGCATTCGCCCCATAAGTTCCGGCATCAGCCCGAAGCGAACAAAGGCTTGGGTGTCAACCTGATCGGAATACGAAGCCCTGAAGGCGCTTCCTTCGATCTTGTTCGCATGAAATCCGATTGGCTTGTCGGTTGGAGCGGCGCAAGACAAGCCGGAGAAAGCCCCGCAGGCCACAAAGGCGAGGTTGTCCAGAGGCATGGTCAACCGGGGTCCCCAACCAGGGCGCCCTGGCGCCCGAACAGGAAACTCGGCGGCCCGGCCGGACAGCAGAGTGAGGAGTTCCCTCTGGACACCGGCTCCGGAGACATCCTTTGACGGGCCGCCCGCGAAGCGCCCCGGAAGAGATCGGGAGGCGAGTTTGTCAAATTCATCCAGGATAATCAGCCCCGTCGAGGCCCAGTCGAGATCGTCTCCCGCAGCTTCATACAGGCGGCTCAGGAGGGTGACGACATCCTCGCCATGATAGCCCACCTCGCTGAACTGGGTGATGTCAACCACCGCGCACGGCAGGCCGAGCATGTTCCGGAAGAGCGATTCCGCCAGGTAGGTCTTGCCGCACCCGCTTGGCCCGGCCAGCAGCAGGTGTTCGCGGGGCGGCAGGGATTCCCTGGCAATCTCTTGAAGGAACACCCGGCGAAGCCTTTGCAGGTGCCGGTAGGCGAACACACAGACGGCCTGCCTTGCCTGCTTCTGTCCACGATAGCCAAGTCGAACGAGCCGCTCCTCCATCTCTCGGGGTGTCTCAATCGGGATCTCAATGAGCCGTGTGGCAACCTTGAGCCTGTCGATGGTCGGCCCCTGTTTGCTGGAGTCCTTCATGCTGAATTCTCCATCCAGGATTGGGCGCTTCAGAACGGCTCCCCACATTCCCTTCCCGGCGCAAAAAAGCCGCGCCAGGGAGGCTCGTTCAAACTGTCCGAGAAGACTCGATTCTATGAGGGCCGCCCTGTTCTCCCAACGGGCGCAAGACTTGGTTCCTCGGAATCGTGTTTCCCCACCGAACTCAGCGAAGGGTTTGTCGCCCCGGCTTTGGCGGCAAGCGCCGCCTCAAATTGCCGGCGCAGTTCCTCCAGAGTGGTCCCTGCCGGTTTGGCCCCTTCGGTGTCCTGTGCGCATTCCCCTTCCGCTCCCTTGGATGTGACAGGAGCGCGCGAACTGCCCTCGATTTCCGCGATGGCCTCGGCTGGGCTAGAATTGCCGTACATGACCTTCAGGATGGCCGGTATGTACCGGTCCATCGTGCCGAAATTCATATCAAAGACTGGACCCAATAGCCGGGCATGCAGTGGCTCGCCGTTCAGCGCCAGGCTGGTCTTGTAGCGGATCTCCCCGTCGTTCATGTCTAGTTTGAAGTTCCCGATGACGAGACCGAAGTTCGCGCGGCAGATCAATTCGGCCATGGCGCCGCGCTTGGTTTCCGGCGCGCTAAAGGGCAGATGGCTCAGAATGGTCAGCCGCTCCATGTCCTGGCGCGCGCGGACAAGAACCTCCCACTGGCCATTGCGCCCCGTGATGCCGAAAACGACGACCTCATCCTCGTCATGGCGCCTGTAGCGCATGCCTTCGGCCTCAAGATGCTCCAGAATCGCTTCGTAGATCTGTCCCACGGTTCCTACCTCCGTCTGGGTCGGTGTGCCCTTGATTCAGGGCTTCAGATGCCTTCCATCCTGTCTGAGGGCCGCCCCATTCCCCGATGCTGGGCCTTTGGGCCGTGCTTCAAAAAGGCCGGCATCATCTCTAATGGCCGCGCCCAAGCACGACGGGCTGGTTTGCTTCCTCCAGCCGGATGGCCACTGGTAACACCGCAGGCACCGTTGCTTTGCTGGAGTGTCGCACCCCAGTCTGCCGACCCCTCCAACGAAAGTCGGCAGAATCATGGGAAGCCCTTGAACCAAGCCGTGTTGCCGGGAGCAAAGGTTTTTCGGCGCCAGAAAAAGATTCCAAAACCCAACGGCTAATGACGAATCCAGCGGTGTTCGGACCTCAGTTGACAACCGCTCTCCAATGGGGCCGTGATGCCAAGAGCGAAAGGTCTCTTTGGTGCCGAAAAAAATCCTTCAGGACCCAATGGCAAGTGGCGAACCCAGCGGTACTCCGGCCGCAATTGGCAGACCTCGATCACATTGAGGACTGTAGTCGTCGGCTGTCGTTGCGACAATGCGACAGCATCCTTTGGAGGCCGCAATGACCGCACAGGTGCACGAGCATCTGATTTGAGAGGGAGAGAGGGTCTCGATGGCTTTCTGCCCGCGCTTTCCCCTGAAACACCCTCGAATCGTCAAACTGTCGGATGAAGAGATTGAGCCTGACGAAAGTGGGCGCAGGGCGGTTTTCAACAGCGCCTGCTAGAGGGAGTATGTTGGCACCTGGGAAGTGCGAGAGAGACGGCTCTACCTTGTCAAACTGGGGGGGGCGCTTTCGACTCGTCGGCAAAGAACCACTCTTCGCTGAATGGTTCAGCGGAGTTCTCCGCATTCCAAGAGGAGGGTTGATTCACTATATACACATGGGATTTGCCTCCGTTTTTGAAGAGGAGACTCATGTGAAGGTCGAGCGCGGGATCGTCACGAAGACCAGGGTCATCGATAACCGCGAGAAGCAATTCGACACAGATGCACTTGGCTGGAATAACATGCCCGGCGGGGAGAACCGATTCCCCGGCGACGACGAGATTTGACGAGAGCGCTCGTCGAACCGATCACCTGGAAGGAGCATGTGGCGGCCAAATCGGCGGCGGCGGTTCCCCAAAAGGCCGTGTTACCGGGATCAAAGATTTTTTACGGCGCCAGAAAAAGATTCCGGGACCCAACGGCTAATGACGAATCCAGCAGCATTCCGGCCGCAGTTGACAGCCGCTCTCTAACGAGGCCGTCTCGCCGGGATCAAAGGTTTTTTCGGCGCCAAAGAAGATTCCGAGGTTCCGCCCGAACACGGGTGGCACCCGCGGCGGCAGTGTCCGACCTGATGAATCAAAGGTCGTCCCTCGTAGGACGAGACGAGAATCTTTCGAGTCTCTGGGTCATCAGCCTTCGATCTTCTTGATCGTGGTGTCCTCGCGACCCGCTTTGATGGCGACCTTCACAGCATCTTCCATAGGATCTTTGAAGGGCACCTCGACTCGGAGCAGGCCGTGCTCGTAGATCGCTTCGGCTTTTTCAGGTTTCACTGCCCAAGCTAGAGCCAGTGCTGAAACATACTCGATGTCCCTTGCTGGCGCTGTCAGGTGGATGCCGTCTTCCAGGAGCTTCAGATCGATGGTATCCGTTGGCGCTCCTGGGATGGCGAACTCCACTACTAGCTTGAGTGTCTGCTCGTCAGCATACGCTACTGTATTGGGCGCAACCCTAATCCGATTTGCCGGCATCCTGGCAACCTCCTTGTGGATGGGAACAGCTCAGCCTCGTTGACTACTATAGCATAGTTGACTTTGCAGGTCAAGTACGACGGCCACGGCGCTCTTCGGCAAACGGAGGCCGCATCCGGGTTGTCGGGCGAAGTCAGGCCGCATGCGGACGGCCAGGGCCGCCTAACGACAGGAGTCAGGCGCGCGGATCACCGCATCGCCTGCACTCCTTGGTTGAACGGCATGCGTCAGACGATCTTCGCACCAGTCGATCCCTCGCTCTTCGCCTTGTTGATCAGGCAAACGTAAAGAATGAGCAACATAAGGGGACCCAAAACCAGGCCACCGACGAGGAAGAGGATCTGGCGCAACTGACTGAATCCAAGATCCAAGGCCCACTTGGCGCAAATGATTGCGCACGACACATTCGATACGATGATAGTCTCTTTCATCTTCTTTTGTCCTTTCTGACGTCCAACGCCTTAAGGGTTTTTACGGCGCGGAGCGTCCGCAAAGGCCCTGTTGAACTGAGCCGTTTCGTGTCGGGTTAGGCCATGGTATGGCGCTCGCAACCTATCAGCCCGTCGCACAGCGCGTCATCGTGTTGCCGTCGAAGCAGTGCGACGCGGAGATCTTCGCTCCCGGGATCGTCGGCGTGGCCGCTGGTGTTGACGCCGCTGGCGGCGGCACGACCCATCCATGCGCGCCGGGGCCGGCGCCGATCACGGGAAACGCGCTGATTCGCAACCGGGCCGCGCCCATCGGGATCAGCGTGACGGGCTCGACCGGCTCGGCGGATTTCACCGGGCTGGGTTGCAGCGCGCTAAGCAGGCCGTTGTGGTCCAGCGTCCAGTTGGGAATGCGGCGCGCCTTGGCTCTGAGTTGGATCGGCGCGGCGTCGGGCGTGAACGGCTGATCTGGCGTCGCGTCGCAGCTGCGCGTTAATTCGAACGACGCGGCGGGGTCATTACCGTCCAGCGCCAGCCCGTAGTTCCACGGCGTGGCGGGCAGGACTTCCCATTCGGGCCATTTGTCGTCGTCGCCGAATCGCCGCCATTCCTCGCCGATCTTGAGCGAGAACGTTAACGGGCCATAGTCCACCGAGACGGCGTTGTTGTTCTTGGGCCACGTCCGCGTCGAAACGCGCATCGGCAGCCGCAGCGTCACCGTATCCCCGTCGGCCCATTCGCGGCGAATGACAATGAACGACAGCGGCGTGGCGTCGACGGGCGCGTCCTGGCCATTGACCTTCACCGCCGGCGCCTCGCACCAACGCGGCACGCGCAGGTAGAGCGGAAACGCCACGCGCCGTGGCGACGACAGCGTCAACTGGATCGTCTCGCCGAACGGATAATCGGTCTCCTCGACGATGCGGACCTGTGCGCCGTCGCCGGCCTTCGCCGTCGCCTCGCAGGCCGCGTAGAGCGATGCGCACAGACCGTTGTCGGCCGTCGCCAGCCAGAGTTCCTCGGCATAGTAGGGCCAGCCCATGCCGTGGTTGTGCTGGCAGCAGCGGTAGCGATGCGGACTGTAGGCGAACATGCAGCCGCGGTTCTGAATGCCGGGCGACTTGTTTGCGCTGTCGAGCCTGACCTGGTTGGCGCCGGTTAGATAATGCAGCGCCTTAAGATCGGGCGTCAGCGCCGCGGGCAGCGAATTGAACGCGATCTCCTCGCAACGGTCGGCCCACAGCGGATCGCCCGAAATGCGCGTGAGCATCTCGAAGCTGCGCATGAACTCGACGATGCCGCAGGTCTCGAAGCCCTGGCGCGGATCGCCGTAGCCCTTACGACAGTTCTCGTCGCCCGCGAAACCGCCGCCGGGGAATTGGCCGTAGAGGCCCATCACCTCGTCGTAGTTTCTCGCGGCCGCCGCCAGACCTAGGCCTGCCGAAGGGTCTGGGGGCTTCGCGTCCCTGGCCTGCATCCAGAATTCCGCCGGCTCGCGGAAACCCTCGGCGACGTTGACGTTGTGCCAGTTTGGCAGACCCGCCGTCCAGTCGGCCATGTTCTCGTGAATCTTCCTCGCGAGATCGAGCAGCCACGGCTCGCCCGTGCGGTTGTAGAGCCAGTAAACGCTGTCGATGTTGTCGCCGGCGCGCATCCGCGGCCAGTAGCCGGCGGCGAACGCCTCGCCCGGCAGTGCGTTCTGCCACTTGAAATACGCCGTCATCAGCTTCAGGACGCGCTCGTCCCCACCGAACTCGTAGTAGCTGCGCAGCGCGTCGAGCACGGGCATCTGCGGCCACATGTCGGCCTTGCCCTTGAGCGACACGCGCAATCCCTGGGGCCCAAACCAGCCGTCGGGCTGCTGTGTGGCGATGATGCCGTCGATCCAGCGGCGCGCCTCGGCGACAATCTTCTCGTCGCGCAACACGTAGCCCAGGTCGCCGTAGCCCCTGAGCCAATAGGGCAATTCCTCCCAGCCGTCCTTGGCCGCCGGATCGACCCAGCCGTTGCTTTCGAACTTGAGGAACTTCGAGATTTCCTCCAGATGGCCCATCATGCCGGCGGCTTCGAGTTCGAGTTGGTGTCGCAGCCAGCCCCGCGGCGCGATCAAGCCGACGGGCAACCGGACGAACGGACTCGGCGCCAGCGGCGCGCGATTGCCCGCGTAGAATCTGTTCGCCGTGCCCACATCCGGCCGTTGCGCCGTTGTCACTTCGCCAAAGCCGGCCGTCGCCGCCGCCAAACAAAAGAACATAGTCATCTCCGTCACCAATGGGATTTGTCTCATAATTGCTCGCTTCCCACCGATAATAATATCCTTTTTGACGCGCTGTCCCTTCATTGACGCTGCGCGGTCGTATGATGTTTGGCATCTGCCTGCGGGTTTCATTGCTCAACTTTTCCCTTCTTCCTTTTCAACGGGCTACTATGGCCGAGCGATTATTTGCGTCAGGAATAAACGTTCAAGCGGAAAACGGAAGTTCAGGGCCTGCGGGACAAGGCAGAGGTGATCATAGAACGAGACCTTGGGGAAACGAACTCAACGGCTGCTGGACTTCACTTTACCCGCCAAGTCCTTGATGCCGCGTTGAAGCTGGCTGACCGCACCCTCGAGCTTCTGAAGTCTCTCCTCGAAAGAAGACTGCTGGCCGACGACAGCCGCCGACGTCTTCATCCGCTCTGCCGCGGCATCCTCCAGTCTCTTCAGCCGTTGCTCCACGCGCGCGAGCTGCCTGTCGAGCGGCGTCGGCTGGCCGACGGCGCTGCCGTGGACTGTGCCGCCCTCGACATCCTTCAGTCGTTTGTCAAGATCGTTGATACGCCGCTCGAAGTCATTGCGCGGGATGAAGTAGTTTCCCGACTCCAGCCGCGTCAGACGTTCGTCCAGACGGGCGATTCTCTCTTCGTCCGTGCCGCTATGAGTGGCAGGCGCTAAGGCC
>JAPLSS010000331.1 GCA_026398515.1 Candidatus Sumerlaeota bacterium
GACCATTCCCGCGGGCGGGAGCGACACGTTTACCGTCGAGTTGCCGACGACGGCGGGCGGGACCTTCGCTGGCGACATTTCCTTCAATAACAACGACAGCGACGAGAACCCGTTCCATTTCAGCGTCACCGGCACGATCCAGACGGTTTCTCGCGCGAAGGAGTGGAACAAGTTCGAATGAGGCGGGATGCGCTCCGTTTTCCCGCCGGCGGTGATTGCCGGCGGATCGGCCAATCCCCCAAGGGCTGACAAGAAGAAGGCGGCCCCACGGCTTCGAAGAACAGCGGCGAGACGCCGGTCGCCGAATGGGAACTCTACGACCTCGTCCGGGACCCCGCCGAGACAAACGACATCGCGGCGGGGCATCCGGACGTCGTAGCGCGAGTGAAAGCGACGCTCGGCGAATGGAAGGCTTCCTGCAAGGCCAGCCTGGAGGGCGCGGACTACAACAACACATCGGCGTCAGATTGACGAACGAGTGTTTGCGGATATATGAGGTAACGAGAGCGAGACCGATCGTTTCGAGCCATTGGCATTCTCGAAGGCGGAACAAAAAGGAAGCAGACCGATACCGAACGGAATGTGAGAAGCATCCGAAATCCAGCTAATCATAGAAAGGGAGGCCAGGGATCATGAAGAAGCAATTTGTGCGCAGTATGGTTTTGGCGGAGGCCTTGGTCGCGTTGGCCGCCGCAGGGTTCTTGTGGGCCGTAAGCGGGACGGCGCAGGCCGCCAACACGGTGACGATTGGCACGACCGCGCCAACGACGGACATCATCGAGTCGTTCGTGCCGGGGGGAGCTTTCACGAACGTCGGGATCCGCCGTCTGAGTGGCGGCACGGGAGGGACCATCACCCGGGCCTCGGGGCAGTCGTTCGAACTTAGCACGGCGTCTACGATCACCGCGGTCACCTTCAAGGCCAACGTCCCCAACGCATACGACACGGTGACCCCACACGTCATGGAGATGGCCGTCATGGAAGACACGAACGCCGACGCGATACCCGACACGCAGGTCGGCTCGGACGAGCTGTTCGACATGGCCGGAAAGGGCGTGGTCGTCGGCGATTTTGTCACGTTCACGTTGGAAACGCCGACCGGCGTCCTGCAAGCGAACCTGAGATACTCGGTGGCCTTCTGGTGGACGACGGACGATACTCAGCACAACCTGCAGATCGTGCGGTCCAATTCCGGAACGGACGAGTACACGAAAGGCGGGTACCTCAGCGACACCAACCGGAATTGGCCCCCGACCATTGCGACGAACGCGACAAGCGATTGCGAATTCTACATTCAGGGCGCCATCGCGACCGGCCCCGAAGCCGAGGTCAAGGACGGCGTCGCCACCATCCCCGACGGCGGCGGACCGGTCGACTTCGGCAGCGCCGCGGTGGGAGCGGCCGCCCTCAGCAAGACGTTCACGGTCAATAATCTGGGATCTTCCGACCTGACCACCTCGAACCTGAGCGTCCCGGCCGGCTACTCCATCACCGGGGCCCTGAGCGCCACCATTTCCGCGGGCGGCTCCGCCACCTTCACCGTCGAATTGCCGACGACGGCGGCCGTGGTCTTCAGCGGCGACATTTCCTTCGAT
>JAPLSS010000003.1 GCA_026398515.1 Candidatus Sumerlaeota bacterium
TAATACGTCTCGGATGCTTCTCGGGCCTTTTCGCAAGCTGGATTTTGAATTCGACATGTGGGACAGTATTGACGTTGAGTTCGTAGGGACGGCTTCAGCCGTTGCACTGAATTGCCGGAAGGCGTCACTACGAACTCAAACAAATTTCCGCAAGAGCGCGCGGAGGATTCGGCCATGTTTCAAGGCATGACCATCGGCGAGCAACGAACGCTCCTGGCGCTGGTCGTCGTGATCACGCTGGGGTTGGCGTATCAGGCCTACCGGCAGAGCCATTCGCTGAGCTCCGTGTACGTGGAACGCGGCGACGAGACCACGGCCGCCGGCGCCCGCCCGGGGACACCCGCTTCGTTGGCGCGGGGTTCGACTCCCGCTCCGGCGGCGGCGCCATCGGTTCCCACTTCTCCGATAGCGCCGCCCGCGGCGACTGCGCCGCCACCGGCGGCCAATGCGCCCATTGCGCCCCTTCCGCCGGGCGCGGCGCCGGTTGGCGCCGCCGCGGATTCCGGCTTGCTGGATGTGAACACGGCGACCCAGGAGCAGCTGGAGGAACTGCCGGGCATCGGCGCCGTAAAGGCCAAGGAGATCGTGACCTACCGATCCGCCCACGGCCCGTTTCGGTCCGTCGACCGGCTGGGTGACGTGCCCGGGATCGGGGAGAAGACGTTGCAGGCGATTCGGCCCTTGGTCTGCGTCGGTCCGTGAGTGGCGCGGGCTTTCCCGCCTGTGCGTCGTTTGCCGGCGGGCATCGAACTGCCAGGCTGGAAAGCCCGCCACCGCCACCGCCGGACTTGACTTTGGCGGGCATTCGCCGTTCAATCACGGGGGCGCGGAGAGATGGCCGAGTGGTCGAAGGCGGCGGTCTTGAAAACCGTTAGACGAACGTCTCGTGGGTTCGAATCCCACTCTCTCCGCCATACCGGAATTGATAATCATAAGCCACGTATTTTCACTACTCGATTCCTCAGCCTCTTCGCTCCAGCGCCTAGCAAAAGCCCTTTCCCTGTTGAAGAGGAGTGGCTTTTCGTGACATTTCGAGGCGTGTGATGGGGATCCTTGACGCCAAAGGTGACTGTTCAGTCTTTCGGCGTTCATGGCTCGATCACCTCACCTGTGCGATCGAATCTCGCACGGCTTCCAGAACCTTTTCAACCGGCAGAAGCGGAGAGCCGATTTTCCATGTCGCCCCGCGCGCAATGGACCTTCTCATACAAGTCGCCCGCGGCATGGGCCTGCGCCGACAGCGACGTGACCACGAAGCGCGGATTGTGACCCTTGGCCAGATGCTCGGCCTTGGCCACCACCCGCCGCGGCGCGTCGGACCCCATGGATTCCTCGGCCGCCCTATGTTGACGAGGGCCTCTCCAGCCGGCCTTCGCGCTGCAGGCGCTCGACGGTCGCGGTCTGAATCGCCCAGGTTTCATCCTGACTCTGTTTGTTTCTCTCCGGGAACGCGTTCGGCGGGAAGAACGTTTTCCCCTGAAAGACGTTGGCGTAGACCTCCATGTGCAGTTGCGCGATGTAATTCATGAAGATCTGGCTTCTCGCCCGGCGCAGCGCCTCGATGTCGATCGCCCCCATCACGAACCACTCCCCGGAGTCCGTGTGCTGGGAGATGACGTTGCCGCGAAAATCCACGATCATCGAACACCCCGATGACGAACTGCCATAGTCGGAATCGGGCGAATCCGCCCAGTTCGGTGCAATCACGTACGCCAGGTTCTCATACGCCCGGCCGCGGTTCTGCAAAATCCACCATTCCCGCTCGCTCACCGTAGGCAAGCCCGACGGGCCCATCGGACGGATCATCACTTCGGCGCCGTTGATCATGAGGCAGCGGGCCGCCTCGGGGAACCAGCCGTCGTAGCAGATGAACATGCCCAGGTTGCCGATGGGCGTCTTGACCACCGGGAACAGGTCTTTCGGCTCGTAGCGGCTGAGCACGTCCACCGGGCTCGCCGAGATTTCGATATTGTTGTTGCTGGCGTTCACCTTCCGATACTTCAGAACGACCTCCCCTTCCGGGCTGATGATAAATCCCGTGTTGAAGAAATGGTTTGGGAATTCGTCCACCTTCTCGAAGGCGGCGCCGGCCAGGTAGAAGCCGTACTGTTTGCACTTCTCGCCGAGCGCCTTGGTTTCCTCTCCGGGGATGCGCAGAGCGAGTTTGGAGTTGGTCTCATAGGTCCGCGTCTTCATCGGGCCGTATCCATGCAGGAAGGACTCCGGAAACGTCACCAGCTTGGGCGTCCCGCCGCCGCTCAGTTGCCACACCCCTTTCATGTACTGGTCGATAAGTTTCAGCGCATGTTCCAGGTTCTGGCGCACCTCCGCCATCCCCGTCGCGGAGATCACCTTCGCCTGCACGGCCATCGCAATGTACGGCTTGATCATAGCGTGCGCTTCTTTCCGTTGGGCAAATGGATCGCCGGCGAAGGCGGGCGTCGCGCTGGGTCCGGCTTCGGCGGATCACTCGCCGAGTTTCTCCCAGGACTCCACGCCGCTGGTCCCAGCGACGTTGATCTGGAGGAGCGCGTCCGCGTAGGCGTTCTCCGCGTCCTTGACCCGGACGTGCCATTGGTTGAGTCCGACGTCCGAGGCGGACGGGATGGATTGCGCGCTGCCAAAATTCCCGGCGGACCCCATGCTGAGCCACTTGGGCCCGTCGAGTTTGGAGTAGGTGAGCGTATCGCCGGCGTCGGGATCGGTGGCGTTGACGTGGATGTTGCCGGTATACCCTACGCCGACGGTTGCGTCCGCCTTGATGATCGGATTGGATGTGAACGTCGGCGGGCGGTTGCCCGTATCGTAGCGCGTCAACGTCATGGGCGAAACCGATATGTAACCCCAGCTGTCCGTCACGTCGTCGAGAATGACGATCTTCATCTTGTCGCTGTCCACCGTCGTCAGGTCCCAACTGACCGGCGTGGGCGTCGTGTTGTTATTGGGCCCCTGGGCCGAGAAGCGAATGCTGCCATAGTCCCCGGCCTGAAGCGCCGTCCACAACGCGTCCATATCGCCGTCGACCGGGATCGGCTCGACGCCCTGGATCAGGAGGACCCTGGCGTCGCCGCCGAGCAGTTGGAAGTCCAGTTGCTTGTTCTTCCAGTCGCGCGGCAGCCAGCGCCACGCCACGCCCTTCATCGTCGGGTCGCCGGTGGACGTTCGGAAATAGTTCACGCCGCCGATGTTGACGGTTGCGTTCCAGGCGCCGGGGCTGAGGGTCCAGGCCGCATCGCCCGGCGTGACGGTGGAGACCGCCGTCCCCACGGTGGGGACGTTGCGGTCCAAGGTCATCTGCGACACGTCGATGTAGCCCCAAGACCGGTTCAAGTCATCAATAATGGCCACCTTGAGGTTGGAGCGGTCGAAGGGTTTCAGGCTCCACGTGCAATCGACGGCGGTGTCGGTGCCCACCAAGGCGCCGCAAACGCCCCAGTTGTCGCGAACCACCTTGCCGTACGTGCCGCTCTTGATGTTGCTGTAGATCGTGGCTACGTTGCCGCTGGTCGGCAGGTCGCCGCCGCCCTCGAGCAGAATGACTTCCGCGCCGTAGGCGTCCTCGCAGCCGCCGCTGACGGTGAACGACAGTTCCTGGTTCCAGTAGTCGCGCGGCAGCCAGCGCCACATCAGGCCCGTGGAGGCCACGCCCTGCGCGTCGTTCGAGGTCGAGATGGCGGGTTTCCCGAATTTGGTCACGTTCTGAAAGAAGGTGGACGACGTCATGTTCCAGCTGGCGTCGCCCGGCATGATGGTCAGGTTCTCCGACACCGCCGGCTCGTTCGGCTGCGGCAGGCCGATCTCCGAGCGCATGATGACCACATCATAGGGGTTCCACGTCGACAACGTGTAGTACATCTCGTAGGCGTCCTGGGTCCCCCGGCAGAAGCGCGGGATGACATGCATGCTATAGACTTTGCCGTCTTCGTTCTGCGGCGGATTGCCGTCGGAGACGTAAAAGAAGCCATCCTTGTAGGCGGTCAGCCAGGACACATGCATGATGTTGGCCTGCAGGTCGTCGGGCGTCGTGAGCAGCCAGTCGCCCGCGGGGGAAAACGGCCCCCACGGCTTGTCGGCCAGATGGTAAGTCCCAGAGCGATAAGCCCCGATCCAGCGGCCGAGGAGGG
>JAPLSS010000126.1 GCA_026398515.1 Candidatus Sumerlaeota bacterium
GTCGATCGTCGCGGTGTCACGCAACGCTCCGTAGCAGGCAATCAGTCGCACCGTGCCCGTCGCGGTCGCGCAGAAGCCCGTGCAGGTAGACGGTGCGGAAGGGCACCTGGCCCATGTTGTATAGACCCATCATGATCATGCGCGCCACCCAGAAGAAGAGGATGTCGTAGCCTGTCTCCATGACCGTCGTGGGGTAGAAGTAGCGCAGATCTTCCGTGTCATCGGGCCAGCCCAGGGTGGGGTGAGGCCACAGGGCGGAGGAGAACCAGGTGTCCAGCACGTCTGGGTCCTGCTGGATGCTGGTCGATCCACAGTGCTCGCACTGGCTGGCCTGGATATCAGGATTCATGCGCCCCGGCGGGGCTTCCCGCCTGTTGGACGAGGTCCGGGGGTTCCCTTCGCTCGGCGGCGCAACCGCCGCCTGCTTGGTCACCTCCGGCTACACGCCAACGCCCCTTCGGGGCTCAGATCAAGAGCAATGCCTGATCGAAATCCGACCTCCCGTTTTCGTTGGTCCGCGCTAGGCCGCCTCCCGATAGGGAAACAACGTCTTGCCCAATCTGACCCACAGCCGGTCGGTGACATAAGCGATCAGCACGATCACCACCAGCACGAGGTAGATGTGCTCCCGCGGGCCGCGCCGCTGCGCGATGATGATGATATGGCCCAGCCCGCGGTCGGCCGCCACCATTTCGGCCAGGATGATGTAGGTCCAGCCGATGCCGAACCCCATGCGCATCGCGTCGAAGATCTGCGCGAACGACACGCCGAACAGGACGTGGCGGACGAGCTGCCAGCGGCTGGCCCCCAGCGTCTGCGCCGTTTGCAGGTAGACCTCGTCGACCTCCTCGATGGCGCCGACGAACATCGGCAGCAAGTAGACGATGAAGGCGATGGCCAGGAACATGATCTTCTGCCATTCGCCGATGCCGAACAGGCTCATCGTCAGCGGCACCAGCGTCGGGATCGGCAGGTACGACCCAAACACCATCAACGGAGCGAACAGCGCCCGCGCCCGTGAAAACGACCCCATCGCCACGCCCAGCGGGAGAACCACCGCCAGCGCGACGAGGAATCCGCCGATCACCCGCCCGGCGCTGGCCACGACACTGCGGCTCAATTCGCTCTCGAACCACAAACTCTTGAGCGAGCGGATGACCTCGAGCGGCGACGGGAGGATGACCGGGGAAATCAGCCGGTCTTCCGGAGCGCCCCGGGTGGCCAGCCCCCACGCCACGAAAATCAGCGCGACCGGAGTCAGTCCCAGAACAATCGCCAGAATCGGGTCCACCGGCTCGCGGATGCCCAGCCATCGATCGACCCAGCCGCGCCGCGGCGCCGAAGACGAATCGCTCATACAAAACGAACCTTTCCGCGCTCATCCGGTCGTTTGTTTTTTTCGTGCTCGTGATCGGTCGTCCTACGTCTTTAACTGCCGAGAACGAGCACGATCACGAGCACGAGAAGAAACCACCTAATTGCGAAGAGGCGGGGGCATTGCCACTCCCCACTCGCCACTTGCCACTCCCCGCTCAATCCCCTTCCGGCGGATACACCGAAATCTCCACCCGGCGGTTCAGAGTCTGGTTCTCCGGGTTGGCCGGATCGGCCGGCTCGTCCCACGCCTTGCCCGCCACCGCGAACTTGTTGGGATCGAACTTGTACTTCTCGATGAGCGCCTTTTTCACCGCGTTGGCCCGCGCCAGCGATAGTTTCTCGACCTCCGACCGCGGCACCCGGCCTTTCATGGAGCTGTCGGTATGGCCCACGACCGAGATCACCGCGCGCTCGTACTGGCCGGCCAGGCGCGCCACCCGCTCGATGGTCGCGTCGGCGTTGGGGTCGTAGAGCGTGTTGGGGACCGGGTTGCGCATCTCGTCGTGCTGCGGCTCGTAGATGTTGGACGAGTTGGGATAGAAGTTGATGCGGATGGTCTGGGTGAGGATCGGTTTTTCGGCCGACAGTTTCTGGACCGTCGTCGGCGCGAAGTTGGTCGTGTATTCGTTCTTGTCGTCGGCGAACAGGCCCGCCTTGTCGAGTTTCTGAAGGATCGAGAAGTCCATCACCTCGTCGAAACGCACCGGCGTGTCGATCAAGCCCAGCTCGCGGTAGACGAAGTTGATGTTCTTCCACGTGCGCTCGAAGTTGGCGGGCGAATTGGCGTTGAGGAAGAAGTCCTTGTTCTCGGCGAAGTTGGTGGCGTGGGCGTCGTTCTGCATGCCCTTGATGTCGTCGACCGTCATACCGTAGCCCTCGGCCATCCACTGCATCGCCTGGGCTTTGAACGTGTCGTCCTTCAGCCCGCGCATGCCCTCGAAAATGCCCGCCACCAGGCCTTCGATGATCTCCGGGTGGTCGCGGGCGAAGTCGGCGCGGGCCGCCCAGACGTCGGCGATCAGCTTGCTGGCCTCGGAGGTGGTCGTCAGGATGCGCGTGCCTTTGACCTTCTCCGGGATCTTGTAGATGTCCGGCGCCCAGGAGACGCAGCCGTCCAGTTTCGGATCGGCGACGAACGCGGCCGCCGCCTCAAACGCCGTGGCCGTGAACTTGGACTTCACCTCGGAGGGCTGGATGCCGGCGTTGAGCAGCAGGTTGTTGATGAAATACTGCGACGGGCTGTTCTGGGCATAGACCACCGCGCGGCCCTTCAGGTCGCGCACCGAGCCGATGCTGCTGCGCACGACGATCCCGTCGCCGCCGTTCGACCAGTCGATCTGCTGGTAGATGCGCGGGGCGGTGCGCGAGTCCTTCATCAGCTCCGGGGCGAACAGGGCCATCATGTCCAGCGTGCCCCAGAGGATGTGGCTCTGCCCGGCGGCGAAGCTGTCGCGCGCCGTCACCGGGTCGTCGATCAACTTCAGGTTGACCTGAAAGCCGTATTTCTTAGCGAAAATGCTGTCGGGATTCGGCGCGAACCCGTGATTCGCGGCGACGATCGGCAGCCAGCCGATCCAGACGTTGATCGGGAACTGAACGACTTTCTTCTCATCCCAGGTGTAGTTGCTGACGCCTTTGACGGGGGGCAGTTTTTCCTGGGCGACGTACTTGTACTCCTTGACGGTGGTGATGCCCGTCGGGTCCACGGCTTCGGGCGCGCCCTGCTCCTTCTTGAACTCGTCGAGGTTGACCTTGTTCCCGCCAGGTCGCCCGCCTTGGGGAAACAAGGAGTTGCGGAACAGGTACGCGGCGCCGGCGACGCAGGCGATGATGAAAAAGGAAATAACGAACTTCCCAAGTTTAGTGGGGCCGACCGGTTGGCTCATGACACCCTCCTCTGGTTCTCAAATGGTTCTGGCCGTAAAAGACCGCAAAAAGACTGACGCCTTCATCCGCGCCCTATTTAGCAGCGCCTCGGCGCCATTTCAACCCTCCAATTCCCAATTCGGGCAATTCGGGAACGGGATGCTCTTATGCTTTGGCGCGGCGCCCTCAGGTTTTGCGTCGGAATTGGGCGCCCCCGATTTCCCGATTTCCCGCCGGCGCGGCCGGTTCGCGTCCGGCGCCGCGCGGCGTTCGGCGTTCCTTCATTTCCCCAGGGACGCCTCGAGTTCCTTCCTGCGGTCCGGCGCCGAGCGCAATCTCTTAGGGGATCGGTTCTCGGCTCAGCTCGCCGACAGAATGTCGGCAATCCGATCTCTCTCGGCTTCCGGAAAGTCCTTCCCGTAGAGCCTCAAAAACATGCGGCGACGCAATTCTGGCTGCTCCAAATGGCCGCACTCCAGGGCGAGGCCGCATCGAACAAGCGCTTTCGCCGTCGCGAACATTCGGCAAGCCATGCGCAAGCGCTCCTCGGGCGAACGCGCCAGAAGCATCTCTCGAAACTTCTCGTCCACGGCTCGGGAGGTGTCGTTCATTCGGCTCTGGCCCAATCGAGCAAATCCCCGACGCTCAGCCATCTTGCCCACGTCTCCAGGTACGGCCAATCCAGTCCGACCGCGGATTGAACCAGCTGGCGAGCATCGCGCTGTTGAAGCTCCGATTCCGAATCCCGGGCCCAGCGGAGCTTCGACAGGATGAGGTCTTCCGGCGCCACGACGCAAATAGAGACCCCGTCGATGTCAACTCGGCGGCGACGTTCCAACTCCAGTTTGCGGTACGGCTCGTCCTTGCGGATGATAAAGTCCGCTTTGATGATCCACTCCTTGTGGATGATATTGAACATGCCGCGCTCCGCCGCGGCTTCGCGAACGCTCTCCACGTCCACATAACAGTCAGCCCGGAACAACTCGGCCAGTCGTTCGGCATCTTCTGGATAACAATCGACGACTATGTCAATATCTCTTGTCATCCGCGGGATGGAATAAACGGCCATGGCCATGGATCCCGTCAACATGTAGGGGACGTTTTCCGACTCCAGCCGGATGGCGATCTCCTTGACGAATTCCAACTGCTCGTCCACGTTCATACGCCCATCGAGGGAGTCTCTTGCCGCGGCCACGCGAGCCATACCCGTCCGGAAGCGCCACCGCCGTCATTCTGCACGGCCGAGAATCCTACGCAAGCCGCTTTTCCACCGAGTCGAGGCCCTGCGGCGCGGTCAGAGGGGGCCGCCGCCGGTCGCCGCATTGGAGAACAGCCCGGCGACGCTCAGATAGCGCTGGCCCGAATCGGGGAAAATGGCCACGATCGTCTTGCCTTCGTTCGCCGGCCGCTGGGCCAGCTCCGCCGCCGCGTGCGCCGCGGCGCCCGAGGTGATGCCCACCAGCAGCCCCTCGGCGCGGGCGAGGCGCCGGCACATCGCGAACGCCTCGGCCTCGGAGACCAGGAAGAACTCGTCGATCCACTCGCGCTGGAGAGTGGCCGGCACGAAGCCCGGCGCGGTCCCCATCATGCGGTGGGGCCGAAACACCCCCCGGGAAATGAACGGCGCTTCGGCGGGCTCCACGGCGATGATCTGAACCTTCGGATTCCGTTCCTTCAGAAAACGGCCCGCGCCGCACAGGGTCCCGCCGGTCCCCAGGCCGGCCACCAGCATGTCGATCGTCCCGTCCGTGTCGTTCCACAGTTCCGGGCCGGTGGTCTGGTAGTGGGCCTTGAGGTTCGAGGGATTCTGGTGCTGGCCGACGTAGAAATACTCGGGATGCTCGGCGAGGATCTCCTTCAACCGCTGGAGCGCGCCCTCGGTGCCCTTCGCCGCCGGGGTCAGAACGATCTGCGCGCCGAAGGCCTCCATGATTTGCCGGCGCTCGACGCTCTGGATCTCGGACATCACGAGAATGGCGCGGTATCCCCGGAGCGCGCCGATCCAGGCCACGGCCATGCCCGTGTTGCCGCTGGTCGCCTCGATGAGCGTGTCGCCGGGCTTCAGGCGGCCTTCGCGTTCGGCGTCTTGCAGGATCTGGAGGATCGGCCGGTCCTTGACGCTGATTGGGTTCATGAACTCGCACTTGGCATAGACGGCATGGCCGGGGCACAAGCGCGCCAGGCGAAGGAGCGGGGTGTTCCCAATCAAGTCGATGGCTGACGACGCGGCGTTCATCGTATGGCTTCCCTTCCTCCGGTGGAGAAAGCCGCGCTCCGAACCCGCGGATCAAGGCTTCGGCTCCGGCGGGCGGGCGGCGGCATCGGCGGTCAGGTACAGGGCGTCGAGTTTCGCGCCGTCTTCGCGAGGAAAGACGGTCACCGTGGCCGCGCCTTCCTGGAGTCGGACGGCGGGGGCGTCCTTGGCGCTTCCTTCCGGCGTGACCCGCGCCCATTCCCATGACTTGTGCGCGCCGGCGGGCCACGTCGATTGCGGCAGCGCGACGGAGCCCTGCTGTTCGATACTGATAAAGAAGGAATCGTCGGACGGGGTCGGGGTCAGAACGCGCGCCCAAAGATAGCAGGGGCCGGCCTGGGGAATATGAAACGCGAAAACCGCCCGGCCCGAACCGCCGCCGTCGCCCTTGCCGCCCGGCTCGCCCGGCAGCCAGACGAACCTGCCGCCGGAAGCCTTCGGGTCTTCGTCGACGCGGAACGGCGGGACGATCAACAGCGCGCTTTCGGCTTCGACCACCGTGTCCATGGCGCTCGCTTCTGCGCCGCCATTGCGCGCGGCTTCGAGCGCGCGCCGGAGTTTCGCGACCGGGTCGATCGCCTGGAGAATCTCGCGCCCGAGGTCGCGCCCATCGACGGCCAGCAGAAGGTCCTCCCCGCCCGGCTCGCCGCCTTCGCACGCGAGGCGCGTTTCCTTCTTCAGGTCCGCCGCCAGCCGTAGCGGCCCAGCCTGGCCCGCCGCCGTCAGTTCGGCCTGGTCGCCGTTGAGCGCGCCGTTGGCCTCGGCGCGGGAGAAGTCCCCGCGGAATTGGGCGAACGCGGCGTCGTCCAACCCTTCCGCCGCGCGCGTCCACAGGCCGATCACGCCGCGTCCCTGCGGCTTCTCCGCCGAATGAACGCAGGTCAAGCGCATCGCGCCGTATTTCTGGCCGTCGTTCACGATTTCCACCGGCGCGGCCTTGCCTGCGGCATCGGCGCCCAGAATGACCCGCACGCCGACCGCCACGTCTCCCTTGCGCAGAATCACGGCCTCGCCCTGCGCCACGCGAATCCGGTCCGCGACCTGGAGCGGTTCTTGCGCGCCTTCGCCGATCCAGATCTCGGCGTCCGCCGGAAGCGTGAAATGCGAAAGAAGGCAGGTCGGATTCGGCGCGCCGCTTTTGAAGTGCGACGGGATCGCCGGATCGGCGCAGGCCAACAGCAGGACCTCGCTCCCGCGTTGCGCGCTCATGAGGAACGGCTGCAGGTGCAGCGCCTTCTCGTGCCCGCTCCCGCTCACCTCGGCGAATTTCTGCTTCCCATAGGGGTCGCCGCGCCCATCCATGTAGAAGTAGGAGACGGGCGTCTCCGGCGGGCCGGGCCAGTTCACCACAAGCGGCTTGTCCTGGGACCCGTAGGTCGCGCCCGCCGAACCCATGCTGAATCGCTTGCCAACGTAGTTCGTAGCCGTCTCCCACGGCTTCAGGCCCCACTTCTGCCGCACGAGGCGCGGCGTCTTCGCGGCGATCTCTGCGCGCAGTTGCGCCGGCGGCGTCCAGGCGCTCAGCAGCGTCATCAGGCTGGGCGCGACCGGCGTTTTCGGCGTCATCCAACCTTCCTGAATCAGGGCCGCGTCCAACGGGCCGTGGCCGCCCAGGTAGTCGTATTCGCGGCTGTGCGCGCCGCCGAGCCGCTGTCCGGGGGCGAACCAATTGGCCGCCACGTCTGTCCAGAACAGGCGCAGGACGGCCTCGGCCTTCCGGCGCCCCTCCTCGCGCTGCGCATACCGCGCGATCAGCCCCGCGCATTCCACGTCCACCCCGTAGTACGTCGGACTCAGGTATTCGTGGATGCCCGACTGCCACGTGTGCATGAGCCAGCGGTCGAGCATCGCATAGCCTTCGTCGGCCAGGTCGGATCGGCCCAGCCCTTCGCCGAGCGCGATGCAATTCCACGTCTTCATGAGGAAGATGTTGGTGTAGCCCTCCCCCACGCCGTGGCGGCGGATGCCTTCGACGCTGAAGCGGATAAGCCGCTCCAGCCGCTGCGCCGAGGCGCCGCTGAGCCGCCCGCGGTAGAGCGTC
>JAPLSS010000399.1 GCA_026398515.1 Candidatus Sumerlaeota bacterium
CTAGTCGGCTCGAGTCCCTCCTCCATGTACGGGAGCAATCGTTGAATGGCTTTCCGCGAAAGCTGTCCCCGCCCGTCGCTTTGTGAAGCGACGAGTTCAAACAACGCCTTGATCTCCTCTTCGGTCAGGCCCCATTCTCCCCGCGCCCTGCGCTCCCATTCGTGCTCGTCTTCTTCGACGAGGGATTCGTAGACCGTTTCGATACAGAAAACGCGGTCGGCCTCGAACCGCTGTTTGAAAATGTCGCGCAGTCCGGCTTCGGCGGCATTGCCCAGGAACTCGTCCCTTTTGCCACCTTCGAAGTTGAGCGTTTCGCTCTCGCCCAGTTCCAGGAATTTGCGGACGGCCTTGACGGTCATTTTTCTCCTTACGCTCAACCTCTCAAGTAGGCCGGCGCGCTGGGCAGGCTCAAGGGCGCGCTCTGCGCCCCTTCCACTCAGGATGCGCAGGTTGTTCACGTCCTGGAGAAGGCGGAAGCGTTGCGCATACCAACTGGCGCGATGGCAGCGGTCTTCCTCGGGCTCCAGTTCGCACTTGGCCAGGTGGGGCTCCTTCAGGGGGCGTTGCCGGAATAGCTCTTCATCCACCTCGTCTCGCAGTTCCTCGGTCAGAACCGCGGGATACGCCTGCGCCTGGCGCGTCCAGAGCCGATCGAATTCCTTTTTGACCATCTCCCGACCCGCAAACCACCCGTGCTGGCTATCCTTGCGACGGCGCAAGACCATCTTTCCCTCGCGCCGCGCGTAGAATACCCCCAAGGTGTCCGCGCCCTCCGCCTGCATGTCGCTCGCCAGTTTCGTGATTCCCTGAGAAACGATGCCGTCTTCCTTGGTCTTGGCCTGCTTGCGGCTCGACTTGAAGCCCCGGCGCTGGTTCAGGTGCAGGAGCGCGCGACCGAATTCATGGAGCGTCAAATCCTCGTCGAGGCCGCGGCGGCGCAGCTCATAGGGCGACCGCGCGAACAGGGCGTCCATCTCCGGGCCCGGCGGAGGCAGCAAGCCCGCGCCTCGCAGGATGAAAGCCAGCGTCTTCTTGCGCCGGCCCTTGCGGTCGTGCTGCCGGCGCATCAACCGCGCCGTTCGCCGCCCCGCGCTCTTCGATTCCTCCCATTCCCCCTTGGGGCGCAGGACGCCTTCCGGAAACACGCGCACGCCGGCGATGATGTTCTGGCCCCCCTCCTCTGGCTCGTCGGCGATCATCGCCCAGCCGATCGAGGTCGGGCCCAAGTCCAACCCCAACGTGTAGCCCTTCATCGCACCCGCCCGTCCTTTCGTGAGGAATCCGGTATGCGAACAGGGAGGATTTGTGTTGACAACGGTCGGAAATATCAAGTATAAACCGCGCTACGTGTAGCAAAGAGCGGTTCGTGGGTCTTCTCATAACAAGGGGAAGTCTCGTTCCGCGGGCTTCTGTCCCCTCTCCAGCGATGGAGAGGGGATATCCTTTTTGTGGCGAAAGGAAGGAGACTTGTCGCGGGCGGGCGGTCAGCGCGTCACTTCGTATTCCACGCGATCGGTGGCGCCGTCGAGGGTCATGCAGGCCAGAGTGTGTTTGCCCTGTTCGAGATCGAGGAAGAGAGGCGACTGAGGCTGCGAGGCGCCGAGGCACAGGCCGTCGAGATACCAGTAGACCGACGCCCGCGAGTCCAGCGAGGTTTGCAGCTTCACCCGGTCGCCATGCGGCTCGCCGGTCAGGACGAAAAGGGTCTTGTCGCCCGGCTCCAGGATGCTGAGCGCGCGTTGGGGCCCGCGCAGGGCGAGCGCGGTCTGTCGCGGCACCTGTTGCGCCATCGGTTGGGACATCTGTTGCGCCGCTTCGACGGGGACGTTGGCCAGGTCCCATTGGCGGGCGCGGGCGGGCCAGCATTCGATAACTTCGGCGGCGGCGGGGGGCGGCGGCGCGGGGGGTGTGGACGTTGTGGACGGAGTGGACTTAGTGGACAAAGGGGATACTGATGACATGGCGGACAAAGGGGACATGGTGGATAGAAGAGGCCTGCTGGGGCGGTGGACTTCGCAGACGCGATTGAGGAACTGGGAGCGCGGCAGGAGGGCTTCCTTGGTGGTCGCGCACCAGAGCGAAGCGGGAAGGCCGCTCACGGCGCAAACGCGCACGGCGTGCAGGTCGTCCTCGGCGCCGGGCCAGGCCGGATCGTTGCGAACCGGCAGCGACCGAAACAGGCGCGCCGCCAGCGGGAGGGCCGCGCGCGCGCCGACCAGGGAGGGCGACGGGCGCGCGTCGTTGTTGCCCGCCCACACGCCGACCACGTGCTGGCGGTTGAAGACAAACGCCCACGCGTCGCGCTGTCCGGTCGAAGTGCCGGTCTTATACGCCGCCCGCGTCGGAGCGCCGACCGCCGTCACGTCCGTGCGATCCAGTTCCTCGGGCAGCGGCTGCTCGAGCATGTCGTAGAGTTCGAGGCAGGTCCCGCGTTCGAGCAGAGGCCGGGCGGCCGGCCGCTCGCCGTCGCGAAGGACGGCCAGCGGACGGCATTGCCCCAGATTCGCCAGCATCGCGTAAGCGCCGGCCAGGTCCTCCAACCGCGCCTCGCAACTGCCCAGCGTCAGGCCCAGCCCGTAGTGCGTCGCCGGGCGCGTGAGGGAAGTCAGGCCGACGCCGCGCAGAAACTGATACATTGGTTCAATCCCGACGCGCTCCAGCACGACGATGGCCGGCACGTTCAACGAACGGCGCAGCGCCTCGCCCGCGCTCAGCAGCCCGTGGTAGCGGCGGTCGAAGTTCTCCGGCTCATAGCGACCGTAATCGAGCGGCGCATCCAGGAGCGTCTCGCACGCATAGAGCCGGCCGCGCTCCATCGCCAGCGCGTAAGTGAACGGCTTGAGAGTCGAACCCGGCGAGCGCGCCGCGCGCGTGGCATCGACCTGTCCGGCCTCTCCGTGGAAGAAATCCGCCGAACCGACGTGCGCCAGGAGGGACGCGGACGGCGCGTCGGCCACGACCACCGCCACGCTGTCGAACTGTCCGGCAAACCGCGCGAGATGTTCGCGCGCCAGCCGTTCGGCCATCGACTGAATGCCGCGGTCCAGCGTCGTATAGGTTCGGTCATGGGCCACGACGAGGGGCTTGAGGCGCATGGCCAGGTGCGGCGACAGCGCGGGGAACGCCGTCCACCGCGCGCCTAATTTCTCGCTGACCGCCCGCTCGCATTCCTCCGGCGAAATGAACCCTTCCTCGCGCATCCGCTGAAGGACGTGATCGCGGCGGCGCTTGGCGGCCTCGGGATGCTTGAGCGGCTCCAGCGCGCCTGGCGCTTTCGGGAGGCCGGCGACGAGGGCGGCTTCGGCGAGCGTCAACTCCGCCGCCGGTTTGCCGAAGTAGCGCCGCGCCGCCGCCTCGCAACCCACGAGGTTCAATCCGTAGGGCGCTTTGTTCAGGTAAGCCTCAAGAATGTCCGCTTTTGGCGCGCGCCAATCCAACCGCACGGCCTGGATCGCCTGACACAGTTTGCGCCAGAGCGAACGGCTCGGCGCGCCTCTCCAGGCTTTGACTACTTGCATCGTGATGGTCGACGCGCCGGAGACGATTCGCCGTCCCTTGAGGTCCTGCCACGCCGCCCGCGCCACCGACAGCGGATCGACTCCCGGATGCGAGTAGAAGCGCTGGTCTTCGGCGGCGATGGTGGCTTTGATCAGGTACGGGCTGATTTCATCGAGCCGGCGCGGAAAACACCATTGCTGCTCATCGTTGAGGAACGCATACAGCAGCGCCCCCGAGCGGTCCATCATCTGGCCCGAGGCGTCGGCGCGCAGGATGGATTCGACGTTCATGGGCCAAAAGAAAATGGTTGCGGCGAGAAGGCAAAAGCCCGCCGCCGCGCCCAGCGCCACCCGCCGGCGCCGGCGCCACAAGGCCTTGGTCAAGTTCTGGAATCTCGCGCCCATCTTCGCGCAGCCTTTATATGGAGTCCCGCCTTCAGGCGGTTCGTTAGCGGAACGGCCGTCTCGAATGTCAGTCCCGGCTCGAATCATTCCGCCTAAAGGCGGGACTCCATACGCAGCCATCCGTTGATGTTCCCGTGGGTTCGGAGTGACGCCTTCAGGCGTTTCCTTCGCGGCAACGACAACGGCTAAAGCCGTCACTCCGAACTCTGCACTCCGCACTCCGAACTCCACACTCCGCACTTCACTTCACCGTTGCCTCCGAGGCTTCCGACGAGCCGTGGATCGACGGGTCGTACATGCACTCCGCCTGCGCCGGCGGGTATTGGAACTGGCCTGGCGTCACCGCGCGCACCACGTAATACGTGTGAGACAGGCCCGCCGGCAGTTGGGCGAACGCGAAGATCACGTGGTCGTCGCGCACGTCGACGTACGACGGAGTCGCCGGCGCCGGCAGCGACACGCCCTTCAACACCGACTCGTCCAGCCGCGGGTTCTCCACCTCGAATCCCGCCGGCAGGAGGTCCGAGACGATCAAGTTTCGCGCCTCGGAATCGCACTTGAGCGCCAGGTCGACGATATAGCCGTCGGCGTGCTTGTAGGTCGTCCCGTTGACCGGCCCGCCGCCGCTTGTCAGGACCGTGCGAGCGACCGCGACGCCCGCGCTGGCGGCGGCCTGCGGCTCCGTCGGAATGCCGCGACGTGTCACGTTCACATATAAATCGGCCTGGCCCGTGTTGGCGATAGCGAAGGAGGCCGCGGCGCCCTTGACGATCCCGCTGTACATCGCCGCGCCTTGGATCTCCTTGGGCTGATCATCGGAAGCGTTGATCGTCGCCGAGGCTTTCGTGATGTCTTCATTCAACGACGACAGATACTCGCACAGCGCGGCGACCACGAACGCCGTCTCGTGCGTCGTGCCGTGCGACTGGTTCTGGAGGAATGAAACCAGACGGTTGGCCTTGTCGGCGATGGCCTGCTTGTCTTCGCCGAGTTTGAGCATGGCCAGCAGTTGCACGGCGTCGTTGCGGATGTCGGAGTTGAGCGTGCGGTCCGGCTCGCGCACTTCGAACGGCGTGGTCGGCGTCTGCGTCAGGAAGAGCTTGGCCCGCGCCACGTCGCCGGTGTTCTGCGCCAGCGCCGCGGCCAGCATGAACCGCGCCGCCGCCGGCAATTCGATGTTGTCGAACGAGGCGATGGATCGAAGCGCGTCGGCGTCGCCGCCCAGCGCGAGGACGTAAGCGGCATAGGCGCGCTGGTACAACGACGACGGCGAGTTGTCCGGCGCCCGCGTCCCCGCCTGTTTGACGTACTCCTGCAGCCATTTGAAGCTTTGCTCGGGCAGCGGGTACTCGCGCCCGTTCTTGACCAGCGTCAAGAAGTGCAGCGCGTAAATCGACCCATAAGGATACGGCTCCGGCGCGCCCGGCCAGAACGCCAGGCCGCCCTCCGGCGTTTGCATCGAGAAGAGGCGGCTGATCCCTGACTGGATGTAGTTGTCAATCGACTCGCCACCCTTGAGCGTCAGATCCATTAGGTCGCGATTCTTGCGCAGGAGATACATCGGCATCAGGCGCGAGGTCGTTTGCTCGATGCACCCGTAGGGATAGCCGACCACGTATTCCAGCGCCTTCTGCAGGCGCAGGAGCGGGCTGGCCCCGGCGGTCAATTCGATCTCGAAGCGCGCGTCGTCGATGAACGCGCCCTTGTCGAACGTGCGCGATTCGCCCGGCTTCAGGATAGCCAGCTCGTTGCGCGCTTCGTAGGCCGCCGCCGGGCGCACGGGGATCGGATCGGTTTCGACGAGCGTCTCCAGCGCCTTGCCCGAGGCGTCGCGGAACGCGCCTTGGAAGCGGATCTCGCCCTGGCCGGTCGTCGCCCCCGCGGCGAAATTCACGCGCAGATCGGCCTGGCCCTTCGCTGGAACGTCCAGGCTCTTCCCGCCTTCCTCCGGTTCGAGCGCGCCGCTGGAGGTCCATTTCAGCTGCGCGGACACCGGGCGGTCGGCTTGGTTGTAGAGGACCACGCGGCTCTCGAACTTGTCCGCCGGCGAAAGGAAGCGCGGCAGGCTGGCGCGCATCATGTACGGGCGGCGCACGTAGAGATCGTCGCTGCGCGCGCCTAACGCCTTGTCGTTGAATGCCACCGCCACGAATCGCAACTGTCCGGTGAACTCCGGCACGTCGAGCGAGACGGTCGCCTTGCCCTGCGCGTCGGTGTGAATGTCCTGGACCCACAACGCCACGTTGCGAATCCAATTCTCGCCGGGCGGGTTGATGCGCTTGGCCGCTTCTTCCTCGCCGTCGCCGCCTGGCGCAGGCTTGTCGAAGAGGTAGGCGATCTTGTCGTAGTACTGCGCCCGCCGCAGGTCCGGCCGCCGCGAGCGCGAAATCCACTCAAACGGATCGGGGCTTTCATAACCCGTCATCAGGTGAATGCCCTCGTCGACCGCCGCCAGGGTCAGCCCCGCTTCAGCCGGCTGGCCCTTCGAGTCCTTTACCTCGATGGCCACGTCGAACTTCTGACTCGGCCGAATCTCCTGCGGGAAGGACGGATACGTCACGGTCAGTTGTTTCTCGCGATCCACAACGCGCAGGTTGGCCAGGGCGAAGCTGGAGAACGGATAGACCTTGGCGCGGTCCTTCTCCAGCGCATGGATCACCGTAACTTCCACCCAGCCGTTGGGGAACTGCTCGCGCCCGACCAGAAACGTCGCTTCGGCCACTCCGTCCTTGATGTCGATGGGGAAGACCTGCTGGATCGCCTCGCCCTGCAACACGACCACGCCCATGCCGTCGAAGGGCGACTCGATGCGCGCGGTCGCCTCGTCGCCGACCTGGTATTCCTTCTTGTCCAGGGTGATTTTGATCAGGCTGGGCCGCGCTTCGGCGACGATCTGCGGCCGCCCGCCGTAGGAGTAGAAGGAAAGCGTGCTATACTGCGGCGTCTTGTCGGAATGGACGCGGATTCGATAATACCCATAGTCGTGCATCGCGAACGAGGCGCTTCCCTTGCCCTCCACCAACGGGACCTCTTTCGACTCTACTTCCTGGAACGACTCGGACCAGTTGGCTTCGTTGCTGTTGTAATAGCGCCGCACATAGTAGTTCCACGTCTGCCGCTCCAGGGTGACGGTGACCGCGCTGAGGGCGGCCGGCGCTTCCTCAGGCGTGATGGCGGCCACCGAGACTTCGACCTCGCCCGACGGCTTCGCTTGCGCCGCGAGGCCGAGGCTGGCGGTGGTGGGGAAGACGGTGGCATCGGTCTTGGCGGTCACCGCTCGCCCGCCAAGTTCAAACACGCGCCCAAGGATCGAGGCCTGGAGCGGGAAGGTGGCCTTGGCCGCCTGCAACTCGCAATGCAGCGTCACGTCGCCCTTCTCGTCGGTTTGGCCTTCGCCGCACTGAATGCGTTGCGCCTCGAACTGCGAATCGTTGCCGAAATGATAGTCGGCCCATTTCTCCGGTTTGAATTCGCCGCGATCGAGAACGACTTCGGCTTCCGCGCGCTGCCCGGCTGCCGGCGCGCCGAAGAGGTGGTCCGCATGGATGGTCAGGCCGACCGTTTCGCCGAGCGTGGGGCGCTCGTTGTCGATCTTGACCGTGGCTTTCATGCGGTTCGGGACGAAGTCCTCGAGGAAGAACAAGTATTCGCCCAGAGGCTTCTGGTTGCCGGGGACAAGGAGCCGCACGCGATAGCGCCCGGTCGGATATTCGCGCTGCGTCGCCAGGTCCAGCCCGCCATCCCCCAGTTTCGAGAGAACGGTGGGTTGCGACAGGAGCGTCCCGCCGTGAGGCTTGAGGATCTCGACGAGGAGCGGCACTTCCGACGGCGTCTCGGTGTGATTGCGCCGCACGATCCAGTGCAGGTGGGCCGTCTCGCCGGGGCGATAGAGTTCGCGATCGGCGTACAGGAACGCCTCGTAGGACTTCGTGTCGTAGGGGTCGAGTTTCCAGACCGCTTCTCCAAGGTCCTCTTCTCCGCGACGCTCCAATTCGAGGAACGTGTAATCATCGCCGGCTTCGATGACGGCCACCTTCGGCTCGCCCTTGTTGACGTCGAAGCCGGTCATATGGATCAGACCCTGCCCATCGGTCACGCCTTCGTCGCACGTCTGGTTCTTCTTGGAATAGACGGTCACCTTCGCCTTCGCCAGCGGCGCCAACGAGAAGAGGTCGTGCGTAAACAAGGCGAGTTCCTCGTCGCGCCACTGCGCCAGCGCGCCGATGTTCGTCGTCAGCACCAGTTTTGATGCCGAGAGATACTCGAATTCCGGGTCTTCGGATTTCACGACCAGGAGGAATACGCCGCTGCGGCCGGACGGCAGAAGCGTGGCCAGATCCAGCGGGGTCGTGGCCATGGCGTCGCCCTTGGATTCCAGCGTCAATTCCTTCTCGTCGATCTTCTCGGCCCAGCGGTCGTTGAACTGATAGCCAGGCTCGCCGTCGCGCATGTCGCGCAGAGCCACGGCGATGTTCGAGGGGAACATGCGCCAGATCTGCGCTTTCACCTTGCTCTGATTGCGCGATTCGATGGCCAGAACCGACCCGGCCTGCCGCGGCACGTAGAAGCGCCCCGCGTAGTTGAAGCGCAGGAGAGGGGCCACTTGCGGCGCCTGGAACGCGCGCACGACCGGCTGCGCCAATTCCCAGCCTTCCTGGTCGACCAACCCCGCCGTGATGCGCACTTGGTAATCTTGCTTCGACATCCAGTCGCCGAAGACGCGGAATTCGGAAATGTTCAGGCTTTCGACGCGCATGTTTCCGACCTGGGGTTGGATTTCCAGGTGGCTCTCCAGGTCCTTGAGAGCGACC